>NZ_JBFTOF010000008.1:0-208469 GCF_056397845.1 Rhizobium sp. 05L419 | reverse complement strand
GCTCGTTTGCCAGTCCCGGCCGAAACGATCCCTGCCCGTGTGGATCAGGCAACAAATTCAAAAAATGCTGCGGGACCGGCTCCTGAATAACCATAGCGAAACCGCAATTAGGCGGAGACCTGACCTGCACCAAATATGCGGAAGAACCCAATCAAGGTGAGACGCGAAAGCCGACGGCTGTTCTATGTTGGCCTGACGCGGGCCCGTGACGAGATCCACATGCTGTACTCCGGTTAGGTCGATACCGGCCGCGGGCGGATGTATTGGAGGCGCTCGCCGTTCCTCAACGAGCTTGAAGCGCGAATGGAAGAGGCCGAGGGCCACTGATCTATGCTGTCATTCCGTGAAGCCCAGGCTGTCGAAGACCTGGCCGATCTCTTCTACGATTTCCTTCCCGGCAGCGGGAACACCCGCACGGCGTTTCCGCTTGCGGCCGCCCAGGCTGGCATCGGCGAGCTATGGATTCCAGGGAGCAAGCGGCCGGCGATCGTCCAGCTCTTGACCGCCACTCTCGAACGGCGCCGATCGCTTTTCACGAAGCTGATCGTAGCGATCGTTCGGCAGGCGATGACGTACCGGCGCGGCAAGGGCAATGCCCTGAGCCGCGCCGAAATTGACCGGCTGAACACTCTCCTTCCGGGCGTGCAATTCAAAATTCCCGAGTTGCTTGATCCCGGCTTCCTCAGCAGCTTTGGACAGCCAAAGACGGAGGAGCCTTCTCCACAAGCGGCGGCGATGCTGAGCGAGGCGAAGGCGAAGGAACTTGCGGCGCTTCTGATCGAGATCCCCAAGCTTGATCCGCAGACCCGGGGCCTTCGGTTTGAAGGCTTCCTCAACGAGTTGTTCGCAAGGTTCGGGCTTGCGCCGCGCGGCGCGTTTCGCATCGTGGGAGAGCAGATCGATGGGAGCTTCAGGCTCCAGGGTCACACCTATCTGGTGGAAGCCAAGTGGCACGGTCGCGCTCGGCGTCGCCAACGGCCGCATGAAAGATAATTTCGATCTGTGGGCGATCCCCAGGGCAGTCCCTATCGCAGATACGGATCTTGATGCTGCTATCCGAGCGACTTTCGCGCGGCGACATACCGACATTCCTACCGATCGACCCCTCGAACTTTCAGCGACCATGCTGGACGATACGACCAAGCAACGCCAGTGGCGTGCCTACGCACAATCAATCGACCACGGAGGTCTGTCGCTGGTGGAGGTGTGGATGCAGTCTGGGCGCTGGTGGGTCCATCGTGCGGGCGCATCAGATCGTCAGTAAGCAGCGACCTTTTTGATTTTTGCCCTTAGCCAAGTGGCAGCATTCTCGCGCGAGTGCGTAGCTGCGACACAGGCGCCATGAACAAAACTGGTTTTGCGGCAAGAAGTACGGTGCATATGTAAAGAATCAACTGGTGACGAGCACAGATTGGCTAGATCCCCGCCACAGATGTCGGATAAGAACCAAGGGCAAGGTCTCCGACCGGCAACATCATGCTTTGCCCCTTCTTGCCTGCACGCGACCGTTCGACTGCCGAACGCAGGTCCGACGCGAACTGAGACACAGAACGACGCGGTCCGTGAACGCGAATTCGTTTGAAATGTGCCCAGTCCGACCATAGATGAAATATGCATGCTTTAGGGAAAGAAGCATGATCGACTATCGAGATCCTGTAACAGCGAGGCGGCCAGGGCCTCCTCAGCGATGGCCACGCGGTGTTCACGCATTGCAAGCGCTAGCGCCCTATCCCATGATGCTTCGGCTGTTTGCCCTTCGAGTGGGTGGGCGAGGCTTGACGCCGTCCGGACGGCGTCAAGATAGTCGATGGCGCCAAAGCGCCACGGCTCCGCGCCATGTTCGCGCATGACGTGGTTGCCGATACGCAACCCCGGCCAGTCGAAATCGCCGTGATAGCAGAGCCGCGCCCCTGCCTGCGCAAGTTGGGACAGAAGGCATCGCTGTGCGGCAGCGGGCATGCCGTCCGTACAGACCAGCGGGGCGCAGCCAGCCCCCCATCGGTCAGCAGCGATGGCGAGCAGGTTGGGATTTTCACACACATAAACTTTGCGGCCCGCTGCATCCCATTGGGGCGGCGAGCGCAGCAGCGATCGTAGCGATGCGTAGACCGGTTCTCCTGGGAGCCAACGACCGCTTTCGCACTTACCTGAGGGGAGGTTCAAAAATAGGGCCGGGCGTGCCAATTCATTGACCAGAACGCCTGCGCTGGCCCAGATGTCACGCGCACGCTCCGCAGCACTGCCGGTCGCCTGCAAATCGGCGTCCTCTTTCGGCTCTAGCAGCGTGTCGCTACCTTTACCGGAATCGGGCATCGCGGTCCAACGCCAGACTGCCAGCACCAGCGCCGCTGCCGCCCGGCCATTGTCGAGCGCATGGGCATCGCCTAACACGTCGGCGGCCAGTTGCGAACGCGTGATGCCTTTCGCCGGCAGACGTCGCAGCACCTCTCCAACACCCCAACAAAGTTTCGTTGCAACGATCATATCCTGTCGAGCGAGCCGCTTGAGCAGCCCGATGCCCTTCGGTGTCAAGAGGAAGGCGACCAAGCCGGCATGGCTGCAACTATCGATTACCCCCGACCAGAGCGTTTGCAGCCGAAGGCGCGCCTTGGCAAGATGAATGATAGGGCCGTCGAGCTTTTCCAACGCGTCGCGCAAGGACGTGGCGATCCCCGAGCGTTGCAAGGCAGCATCGACGTGACGAACGTCGAGCTGCAAGGACTTGGAACGGTGCTGCGGACGGCCGAGCAGAGAGGCTAGCGTCGCGTGCTCCTCTGCGCTAAGTTCGGTGACGCGAATATGTTCGACAGCGCCTTCGAGCGGCGCACGCTCGAAGCGTTGGCGCAGTCGCTTGCGAAGCGAAGCGAGATGCTCGCCGCCGAGCAGGCGTTGAAGACGTGCGTCGACCTGATCGCTCATGCCGGCGCAAATCGGCGATCGGGGTCGGCCTCAGGCGCCTTTTCCCGGCCGTCCCACGTCCACCGCGAAACGAACACGGCATCGATGCCTTCACGCCGTTGCAACTGGCAGATGGCGACGCCAGGCAGTTCGGCATAACAAGCCCACTCGCGCTCGCTGGTGATGACGAAGTCCAAATCGAACTCGCGGATCAGCCCCATGCAATGCGCACGCGCGGTGTCATCGATGCCGGCAAAAGCTTCGTCGAGCAGCATCAGACGGGGGGCCAAGGCGTGGCTGCCCTGGCTGTAGAAACTGGCGACCGCGGCGAATAGCGGCACGGTGAGACCGAGCGCCCGCTCGCCGCTCGAGGCGGGTCCGGAGAGCTTGCGCCAATGTCCCTCCTGCCAGCGCTCGACGCGGAAGCGGTGCCAATGGCGATAGTCGAGGGCGCGGGCAAGCTGATCGAGCAAGGTGCCGCCGCCGTCCTTTTCGCCACTCGAATCGGCGCGTTCCCGCTCGGCTGAGATGCGCTGCTGCAACATCGCGCCGACGACGCTCCGGTCGTCTGCCGACCAGAGGTCCGCGCTGGTGTTGAGCAGGCGCTTGCGCGCCACATCGAGGCCGACTGGCGAGCCTTCCTCTTCGGCCAGCGGCTGCCATAACAGGCGATAGCGCACGCCGGTGGAGGTGGGACGCTTATGCAGTTCACCGTTAATGGCATCGACCTGCCGTTCGGCGGCCTGCAGCAGGCGCTGGATTTCGGCGGCGATCTCGGCCTGCAGATGGTTCTCAAGAACGGCCCGTTCGTTCGCGGTGAGAAGTTCGCTGCGCTGGCCGATCTCTTCGGCGAGCCGCAAGGCGAGACGGTCCGGCCGTTCGCGTCGATTCTGGTAGATGATATCCACTCTGAAGCCCCAGTCGCTGGGATCGGCCTGGGCTTGGTGGCTCAGCGCGCCCAGCGCGCGCTGCAGCTCGGTCAGCTCTTCGGCTATCTGCCGCTGCACGCGTGCCCATGCCTCGTCGTCGTCCCTGAGGCCGGACAGCTCCTGTTCCGCGCGGCGGGCGAGCGTAAGCGCCGGGTCGATGGTCCACGGGTTGGCCATATCAGGCAGTTCGATATGGGGCAGCGCTGCCGACAGCAGACCGGTGACCGCGAACTGCTGCAATCTGGATATCGTCTGGACGCGCGCTTCGCCGCGCTGCTGAAGGATGACCTTCGTCGTCTCGGCCTGCTGGCCGGCGACCGCACGCGCTTCGCCCGCCTTGCGCAGGGCTTCGGCGGCGAGCTTCAGCGTAAGTTCGCCGGATTCGACGGCGCGGCGGGCATCGGTCAGTTGCCGCTGCAGTTCCTCGACCTTGGCACCGACCGTCTCCCGTAGCACGTCGAGCCGGGCGGAGGCGTCTTCCGCTTCGATACGGGCTGCCGCGAATTCCTCTTCGCGCTGCCGTACGTCGCTTCGCGCTTCACTCTCGCGGGAACGCTGCCGTTGCCACTCGGGCAGTGCAAGACGGAGTTCATGGGCCGCTTGTTCGAGCCCAGCCTGCGCATCGCGATAATGATCCAGCGCCGTCTCGACGGCGGGCAGCGCATCGGGCGATTCCGGCAAGCGCAGGTCGGCCGCATCTGCGGCGCGCTTTTCGCGCATGGCCTTGAGCGCCTGTTCGGCCTCGCGGCACCGCGTATCCGCTTCGGCCAGCTTTTCGCTGGTGAGGCGCACGGTGTGGGCGCTGGCGGTGGCGACCAGATGGGCGCCGCGCAGCGTCTCATCGGGGGGCGCAAGGCGCCACTCTTCGTCGGCCTGCTCGCGATCCAGCGCGAGCTGCTCGACCGTGGCTCGCACGGCCGTCAATTCGTCGGAAAGTTGAGCTAGGTGGTCGGCAATCTCAGCCAACCGCTGCGTACGGGCTGCGGCGCGGGCCGCATGGCCGATATAGACTGCAGTCGGCTTGCCCCAGGCGCCGGACAGTGAGCCCACGCGAAAGCGACCGTTGGGGGCGATCCAGGCCTCGCTGTCGATGGGGTCGTCGTCCGCACAGGCGATACCCGACAGCATGCGCTCGACGACTGTGGTCGGCACGGAGCAGCCGGCCGGCACAGTGGCTTCCAGCCAGTCGGCGAGCGATGGCGAAGACTTCTGTCGTTCCAGAACCTGCGTGTCGTATGGCAGCGCGCCGCCGTCGCCGACCTGGAGGCGCCCGTCCGGCGAGATCCAGGCGTCGAGCAGCCCGGCGGCTTCGAGCGCGGCCTCGAGGCCGGCGCACTGCGGGGCAGCCACCGCATCGCGGAAGTCGACCACCTGCCAGAGCGGCGCGCCCTGGCGCGCCTCGCGGGCATTGGGGCCGCGCGTATAGGGCAGAGGAGGTGCCATGTCGTCGCCGGCTTCCAGGCGCCCGCGTTCATCTTCGAGGGTCCTGCACTCCATCTCCAGCGTCTCCCGTCGGCCGTCGAGCGCGACGCGACGTTGTGTCAGGGAGAGGCTGGTGCTTTGATATGCCGATTGCAGCAGGTACCGGGCAGGGTTGTCGCCTTGTAGCGTCGCCGTCCACTCCGCCAGGGCAGTCAGAGCCGCGGACCTGTCGTCGGGATCGACGAGCAGTTGCTTGAGACCGATGAATTGTCGGTCCCAGCTTTCCACCAGGTCCCGGCCTTGCCGTTCGACCTCGGCGTCGGCCCGGGTCCGACCCTCGACAGCCTCTTCGGCTTCGGCTTGCCGTTCGTCTTGGATTTCGCGGCGCCGCACATAGGCTGCCTCGGCTTGCGCGGCTTCGCCGTGGCGGCGACGCAGCAAAGCGATCTGCTCGCGCCGGCCGGCAACGAGATTTCGAAGCTCGGTGCATGCCCTGTGGAAAGCAGGCTGCGTCAGCTCGACCAGTGCGGATGCCACCGATGCGGCAAGGGGGTTTCCGGCGTGCTGGCCGGCGATGCCCGCTGCATCGGCGTGAATCGCGCTTTCCCGGTGCAGATCGGCCAACACGCGTTCGGCCTGCTCCACGCGCCCGGCGGCACGTCCCGTTTCTTCGGTGCTGAGCCCCAGCCGTCGTCCTGCCTCTTCGACGGCCACTGTGGCTTTCTGCATCGCCTGCCGTCGCGCCGCCATCTCCTTCTCGGCGTTTTCCAGGCGGTTGGCGTCCTGCATCGTCGGGTCGGAACGCAAAGTATCGAGCTGTGCACGCCCACGCGCCAGCACGATCTCGGCATCATCGTGGGCAGTTCGTGCAAGCGCTTCTTGCACTTGCGCCTCGTCGAATTCGGCCTGAGCTTCGCCTCGAAGGCGACTGGCATTGTCGAACTCCGTTTGGGCCTGGCGCAACAAGCGAGCCTGCCGGCGGGTCTGAGTGCCGGTATAGGCGCGATAGCGTTCCTCGAAGCGGCCGACGGCCTTTGCCAGCGCCTGGTATTCCTCGAGCTGACGACGGTCTTCCTCCAGCTGTCCGAGCGCTTCGGCGACGTCACCGAGCAATTCGGGTGCGAGCGGCGGCAGGGCCTCTGTTAGGGCATTGGAGAGCGCGGTCTCGTCCGGCTTTCTCGAGAGCTGCGGCTGGCGAAGCTGGATCAGCGTGTCCATCAACGCGTCGTAGCGCTTGGCGCCCAGATGGAACAGGCGCTCGTCGACGGCACGGCGGTAGCTGGCGGCGGTGTCGAACACCTTGCCACGGCCTTCAAGCGCATCGCGCAGGCGCTCCTTGGTCAGCACGACCCGCTGTGGGCTCGTTAACCACAGATCCTGGTTGATGCGCGGCGCGCTGTCGGCGTGTTCCAGCAGGAAGAACCAGCTGTCGATCTGTGCGCGAGCCGCCGTCGCCGACAGACCGGCGCCGAGCGAGAGAAAACGCGGCGTGCCGTCTTCGGCGACGCGGCCGAACTCGATCCACGCATAGCCAATGCGCCGATCGTAGCTGTTCATCAGCAGGTTCCAGGCCATCTTCTTGCTGCCGTCCCCGTCTGGCTCGATGCGCGACGACTTGAGTTGCGCATCGAGCAGGAACGGTAGCGTCAGCGACAGCACCTTGGATTTGCCGGTGCCGTTGTTGCCGCGCAGCAGCAGATGACCGTCGCGGAACCAGAATTCCTCGCTGTCGTAGTGGAAGAGTTCCACCAGGCCCAGGCGCAGGGGTTGCCAGCGCTGCTGCGTCGGCATCGGCAAAGCGGGTTTTTCCGGCGACAAGGCGAACAGGTTCAATCGGTCGTTCATATCCGTTCAAACAGAGGGCCGGCGGCTGCGGCGGGTGCATTGCGGGTGTTGCGGATTTCGACCTCGCCCAGCGCGAAGCGGGCGAGCGCCGGCAACGGATGTACGGAACCTGCTCTTCGTACCGCTAGCTGCAGCTTTTCCAATCGTTCGATCGCGATGGCAGCGAGCTCGCGTTCGGCGCCGGGCTCGCGTGCCGATTTTCGCCAATAGCGGCCGTACCGGCCCTTGGCCTCGTGCAGGAAGCTGGCAATGTCGTGCTCTCGTATCCCGGGTGCCTGTGCCGTATCGGCGCCATGCGCCTGTCGCTGCCTTTGGCCGGTGGCCAGGTATTCGGCGACCAGCAGCGTAACATGCGCATCGGTGCCCTCGGCCGGCATGGCCACATCGGTCAGAAGGCCGGCTTCGTCGACCAGCGCCAGCCCTTCCGCGCGCTGCTCCGCCGTCAGGCCGACGTTGTCGCACAGACGAGCAGCCATCGCTCCGCGCTGGTTGAAGAAGTAAGCGCGGGCTTCCGGGTCCAACGACTCAACATAGACTACCGGATCGTCGAGAAGCCGGCGCGCGAGTTGGTGGCGTAGTGCCGTGCGCCGGCCCTCCTCACTGTCCGCCACATGTTCGTCGATCAGGGTGTGCAGCCGCTCTTCGAGCGAGACAGGCGCTTCTTCCGGCGTCCAGGTGGACGGGCCACGCACCGCTGCCAACATGCCGGCGAGCAAGCGGCGCTGCACGTCGTAGAGCGCATCGGCCTGATCGCCGCCACGGGCATGCACGAATGTTTCTTCGTCGCCGGCCACGCGGTGCAATACCCGGAGCTCAAGCAATGTGCGACAAACCGAGACGAGTTCACGCCGCTCGTGTTGCGCCTCGAGCGTGAAGGTGAAGTCGAGCGCTGGCTCCGCGGCGAGTTCCAGCAGTCTCTCGCCCAGCACGCGCAAGGTGATCTGCGACTCGGCGCGTTCAAGTACTGCGCAGGCGAGGCAAAGCAACACATAGCGGCGGCGGTCGTAGCCGGGAAGACCGCGCATGGCGTCGGTCAGGTTTGCCGGCCGCTTATAGAGGCGTGCGCCCTCACGCTCGACCTGCAGTATCCAGCCCGTCTCGCGCGAAAACCATTCGCGCAATGCTTCTGCCTGGCGGCGTACGGCAGCGAAATCTTCGTGTGCCGGGCTCATCAACGGCGTCATCAAAAGGGCGCGAACGCAAAAGCGAAACTCCTCGCGCTGGAAGCGTTGCTGCTGCAGGCTGATGCTGCGACTGTCGTTGGAGCTGCTCATCGCTTTCATCGACCCTCCTGTAAAGGCGTGATGGTGATCAGATGGTCGCGCCCGGCAAAGACGCCGTGCGGCGTATCGATCCTGGCGTGGCTGTCGGAGGCAAGCGGCTTCAGGTGGATGTGCAGCAAGCCGTCTCCCGTCTGCCGTTCCACCGGCGCCCCCGGCCCGGCCTGTTCGCTCAGCGCTTCCCCGAGCAGGCCCAGGAACAGGCCGAAGGCATGCATGTCGAGTTCCCCCAAATCCGAAAGCCGCGCGGGCCGGCTGGTGGCGAGGCGCTTGCGCGCCGCTTCGACCTGGAGCGATTCCTCCGCGAGCTGAAGCGCCAGAAACGCGCGCTCTTCGGCGCGGTCCCGCACGCGGGGCAGCGGCCCGCGCGGGGCGGCTTCGCCGTATTCGCGCAAGCGCGGGTGAACCCTGAGCGGCGCAGCGTCGGCCCAGGAGGTGCTGGCCGGTAGTTCGCCGGCCGCGGCCGCGTTGAGCGAGAAATGCCGTGCCGGATTGAGGGCGAAGGCGGCTCGCGCAAGCCGGTGTGCGTCGCCATTGTCGGCACAAGCGGCGAACCAACCGGCGAGCAGGCGAAAATCGGCCGAGCGATCGCTGCGGCCGCTGCGCCGCTCGTTGAGCGCAGCAATCGCAGCCAGGAGCTGCGGGATGGCCGACCGGGCCCGGGCCCGCAATAGTTCGGCTTGAGGCGGTTCACGGCCGGTGCTGAGGAACCAACCGCGCAGACCTTTCCAGCGTTCTCGCCAGGCTTGCAGGTAGCGGTCTCGCGTATCGGCCTGATCCTGCGCGCTGCCGGGAGCCGCATCGCGCGATTCCCGCTCGGCCACCTGCCTCAGCAGGTCATCGATGCCCGATTCCAAAGTGAGGATGAGGCGTGCAATGGTGTCGGAGCGGCGTACCAGATCACCGATGAAGCGTTCCAGATAGTCGATCAGCCGCCGCTTGTAGTGCACCACCGCGGTCGCCTCGGCCTGTTGCAGTTCGATGCTGCGCGCAACGCCAGCCATGAATCCCTGCGCGTTTTCGGCCAAACCCTCGAAGACGCGCACCAGATCGCGGAGCGTTTCGTGGATCTTGGCCACGTCAGGTTCATCTGCGCCGGCCAATGCCTCAAGGGCCTGCAGTCGGCTCGCTATGTCTTCTAGCGCTACCGTTTGCAGCTCGGCGCGGCGTTGCAGGGTCTGCACGAAGACCGCCAATGCCGATTCCACCGCCTCGCCGCCCTGCGACAATCGGTAAAGAAAGCGTGCGCGGTAGAAATCGCTGAGGCTGGAAACCCGTGCGGTGTCGGGATGCGATTCGAGATTGCCCCATTCCGCAAGCTGGGTGAGCGCTGCATTCACTTCGTCGATGCGTGCCGGCCCGTCCGGCCATCGGGCTTCGGCAAGCACTTCGTCGGGCCTCAACTGCAGGCGATATTGCCGCTTGGCCGCAGCGAAGACGTCCATGATGCTGCGGTAGAATGCCGCTTTCTCGGCACTCACGTGGCGAAATAGATCCGCCGAGTCATTCACAATTTGCACAGGCAATCGTCGGTCCTTCAGCTCAACTTCGAACGTTTTCGCTTTGTTCTCTTGCGTCGTCAAGCAGCAATTCCAAATGGCTTGTTTTTTGATTTTTCAGCGGCGATTTGGTCTTCAATTTCCTAGAGATGACCTGGAAATGCCACTCTTCGATAAAGCTTAAAAATACCCAATTAAATCAATATCCCGGCTTTTCCAGCAGGTCCAATGACGGTATCGCGAAAATAAAAAATATTTTGACTAAGAAAATCAGATTTTTAAGATGGTCCCAAATGATCGAGTGGGAGTGAGGGAGGTAGAAACGGCGGTGTTTGGCGATGATGGCATAGTTTCAGCCGCCTTTTGTTCCGGCTCCGCAGGTCGGCGGTCCCGGGTTCCCATCCTCGTGAGAGACTGTCTGAACGGGAATATATCTCAATGAAATCCAAGCGCCAAAATCTGAATTCCGCGACCCGGCCGAACAAGGAGCCCAAGCTCTCGCGCACCCATGCGCCTGCCGATCTATCGCCGGTGGACTGGCAACGCGCCCTGCGCCGCCAGTTCGGCCGCGAGCAGGCCTTCGGTCTTGAAAATCTCAACAGCGAGCCGTTTTTCTCGGAATTTAGGGTCAGTAATCCAGTTTCGAAATCCAGCTATCGGGTGGCGATTCGAGGTTTGGGGCCAGGCGGCAATTTCTGTTCATGCCCCGATTACGCCACCAGCGAGTTGGGTACTTGCAAGCACATCGAATTCACGCTTGCCCAGCTGGAGAAAAAGCGCGGCGCGAAGACGGCGTTTGCGCGCGGCTACCAGCCGGCATTTTCAGAGTTGTATTTGCGCAATGACGGCAAACGCCGCGTGCATTTTCGTGCCGGAACGGACTGCCCGCCGGCGGTGAGCGAGGCCGCCGCGGCCTTGTTCGACAAAGGATGCGACGGCATGCTTCCGGACGACCGTTTAGGCGACCTCGGACCTTTCATGGCCCAAATATCGAAGTCCGGTCACGAGTTCCGTGCCTATGACGATGCGCTCGATTTCATCGTCGGAAGGAGGGATGCGAACCGGCGGGCCTCGAAGCTCGAGCAGCTATTTCCGGGCGGTGCTGCCGACCCCGGGTTGCAAGCGCTATTGAAGGCACCGCTCTACCCCTATCAGGCCGAGGGCGCGCTGTTCGCGGTACGGACCGGCCGGGCGCTGATCGGCGATGATATGGGACTGGGCAAGACCATACAGGCGATCGCCGCAACAGAAATATTGGCGCGGCATTTCGGCGTCTCGAAAGTTCTGGTGATCTGCCCGACCTCGCTCAAATATCAGTGGCAAAGCGAGATTGCGCGTTTTTCGAGGCGACAGGGCAAACATGCGGTGCGCGTCATCAACGGCGGACGGGCGCAGCGGCAGAAGGACTTCGCCCTGGACGATTTCTGCAAGATCACAAACTACGAGAAGCTCAAGCCGGACCTCGACCTGATCGCCGCCTKGGCGCCCGACCTAGTGATCGTCGATGAAGCGCAACGGGTGAAAAACTGGAACACCATCGCGGCGCGCGCCTTGAAACGCATCGATAGCTCCTATGCGATCGTGCTCACCGGGACGCCCTTGGAAAACAAGCTGGAAGAACTGATTTCCATCGTCCAGTTTGTCGATCAGCACCGGCTCGGGCCAACCTGGAAGCTGCTGCATGAGCATCAGGTTAAGGACGAAGCCGGACGCGTCACCGGCTATACCGGGCTGGAGAAGATCGGCCAGACGTTGGCGCCGGTCATGATCCGCCGGCGCAAATCCGAGGTGCTGCGGCAACTGCCCAGCCGGACCGACCAGAACCTGCTGGTGCCGATGACCGAGATGCAAATGCTCTATCATCAGGAAAACGCCGACGTGGTGGCGAAAATCGTCCATCGCTGGCACAAGACGAAATTCCTGTCGGACAAGGATCAGCGGCGGCTGACCTGTGCGCTACAGAACATGCGCATGTCGTGCAACAGCACCTATCTGCTCGACCAGGAAACCGATCATGGCGTCAAGGCAGACGAATTGGCGGCACTGTTCGAAGATTTGTTCGCCGAGCCCGGGGCCAAGGCGGTGGTGTTTTCGCAATGGACGCGGACTCACGACATCCTCATCCGCCGCCTTGAGGAGCGTGGGCTGGGCTACGTCAGCTTCCACGGCGGCGTGCCATCGGACAAACGGCCGGCACTGGTTGAGCGGTTTCGTGACGACCCCACCTGCCGCGTGTTCCTTTCGACAGATGCTGGCAGCACGGGCCTCAATCTGCAGCATGCTTCGACCCTGGTGAACATGGACTTGCCGTGGAACCCGGCGATCCTTGAACAGCGCATCGCGCGCATTCATCGCATGGGCCAGAAACGGCCGGTGCGGGTCATCAATTTCGTGGCGAAGGGCACCATCGAGGAGGGCATGCTTTCGGTGCTGGCGTTCAAACGCTCCTTATCGGCAGGAATTCTCGACGGCGGCAGCGGCGAGATCTCGCTCGGTGGTTCGCGCCTCAGTCGCTTCATGAAGGACGTGGAAAACGTCACCGGGCGTATGGGTGAGGGCGAGGCCGTGACGTCGGCAGAGGAAGTCAGGAATATCGTTACTGCCGATGACGCCGGATCCGGAGAAGATGCAAATGCGAATGTAAACGTTGGCGCTGGCGAGACGGCGCTCGCGCAGGCTGATGGGGCTGGAGCATCATCACGCGATGCAGGTCCAGATCCGTGGCAAGCCTTGGTGCAGGTTGGTGCGCAATTTATTGCTGCTCTGGCGGCTGCCAACGATCCCAGCGCTCCGGCGCATCCATGGATTGAGCGGGATCCGGCCACCGGCGCGCAAAACCTCAAAATGCCGCTGCCGCCGCCGGAAACCGCGCGGCAACTTGCCAATACGCTGTCGGCGCTCGCGGACACGTTGCGGGGCCGGTGATAAAACCTCTGACCGCGCGGCCGACAGCAGAGGAGTTGTCACATCGGGCTCACCTTTCCCGCCACCTCTACGCCTGGTCGATTTGCAGATGCAATTTGATCGGGCGTGTCCGTCGCAGACTGATGGTCTTTTCTCCCCCGAGCCGATGACGTCGTTCCTGCTGAAGATTTCGAAAATCGGCCGATCGATACTGATAGTGGTAGAAGCCGCGCAGACTCGCGGTTCTTTTCCGCTACGGATTAACGTTCGCCGTCGATTGCGGGGGGACCACGTTGGCGTGGCGCGCCAGCAGCCGCCAGCGTGCATCCTCCCATACATAGACATTGGTGAAGCGTCGGATCAGCGGGCTTGATGCAAACATCTGACCAGATATGCTACCCGGCGTCGCTGTGATCGTCTCGTTTCCCATGACGACGCCGACAGCTCCTGTAATGGTGAGACGCTCGATCGTGCGCTCAAACCTGTCGGATGCGATCGCTCCTGATCGCATAGCTCCCGCACCGTAGCAGCATCCACGACTTTGTTGTTGAGTGCGTTCCCCAGATAGTTCGGATGCTGGATCTTGGCGGTTGCTGCGGCATCGCTGCGGGCGCCGGCCTCCATCTGAGCGAGGTCGGCGGCGCGAAGTTTGTCTTCGCTCGGTCCATCAATGCTGGATGCCGCACCCGCGGTCACCGGCTCACCAAAGTCAGACAATGCCATCATGTAACTCCTTCGCCATTTCTGTATTCAGGTTTCGCGTCTACGACCTGAGGGTCAGCAGGTCGATGATCCGGTTGTGCGCTATCATGTCGTTCTGGAGCGTATCGTGGGCAACGTTCACGGGGTCGAGGCCGTCCTTGTAGGGCCCCACGGTCGTTCTAAGGACGTGAACCGAAGGGCATGTCGGCGAGCGTTCTGTCGACGGTGCCCTATATCCCCGCAGACGCGATGACGCTTTCGCTCGGAGGGGAGCGATCGTTCAAGGCGCTAGCCGCGCACCGCGATGGAAGGCATTTGCCAATCGCGCAAAGCTTCCGGAACCAGCTGTGCTGAAGGCAGTGGTCGAAAACCGTCGAACGCGTCAACGGGCACTGGTGGCATCTGCCCGAGCGCGGCGTTATTCCGGAGAAAGTGCTCGAGCGCATAGACAAACATGTGAAGGCGCTAACGCCGATATTGAGCACCTGCGCTGAGAAGTGAGCCAAACCCATTGCTGGGCGAGAGGGGGAATAGCCGCTGCGACTTGGTCCAACGACCCGAAATTCCCGATAGAGCATCAATCCCTCCGTACAGAGCCGGCGACTTGCGGCTGATGAGGTTTTCATCCGCCCTAGCCTTGGCACTGCGGTTCTGCTACGTGGATGCCGGTACTTTTTATCGCTAATGTGATTGCGGTGGCTTGTTAGCAAATTTGCCAAGAGGATCGATTGGCGCCGATAGTTGCTGAAACCACAGAAAAAATTCTGTGCAGATTTTTCCTTTAAAATCAATAGGTCTAGAATTTTGACGGTCCGAAAGGCGGCCTCTCTTTTCGGGAAGAAAGGATTATTTTGTGATTTCAAATGCTTATTGTCTATTTGAATAATTGAGTGGGAGTGAAGGGGAGTACCGTGGAGTAGTATCGGATAGCAGAGGACACTCGAGCGAATCCTAGGCTATCGATAGCAGTCGATAGATTCTAGGCGACCCGCAGATCTGCCGCTCTGTCGGGCGTCTCCCCGCTCTTCGAACGGCGCCCATACGCTGTCAGGCCCACCCCAACCTTCGCGACTTTGTGGCCTTCAAATATTCGGTCGCGCGCTGCTCGAAGAAGTTAGCGCGCGCGACCAGTTCTCGGCGTCGATCACACGGTCGTAGATCGATTACTGCTCCTTCTTGAACAAATCCTGGAAGATGAGCTGGCCCCAAATGCAGTCGCGTGCGTGCACCAGCGCGCCACCCTCGTTGAGCTTTCCCAGCTTGACGGGTGCGAACCCGAGTTGTTTGGCCAAGGCCGCCACGGGAGCGGTCGCGTCCTCGTCGTCGCTCGACAGAAAGACGACCCGGTGGCCGCCCTCGACGATCGGATCGCAAGCCAGGGTGGCCGCAATCAGGTGATTGAAACCTTTGACGAACTTGGCGCCGGTGAACGCCTTGGCGACGAAGGCGGAGGACGGGAGGCCGTCCAGCTCTTCAAGGGGAACTAACGCGTTCATCGTGTCAATGACCGTCTTGCCTTTCCAGCTCGGCAGGGCCTTCGCAACCTCGCGATGCTCCCCGAACGGGACCGCCAAGATGATTGTGTCGGCCTCGAGTGCATCCCGCAGCGACTTGGCGACGACCGTGGGTCCAATCGCCCGAGCCTGCGGCGCCAACACCTCGGGCGGCCGGCGGCTCGCGACGGCCACCTCGATGTTTTTACGGGCGAAGGCGTGGGCGAGGGCCTGGCCTATCTTACCGAATCCTACAATCGCATAGCTCATAATGCTTCTCCGATCTCGTGTTGATATTGATTCCCCGGCCCTTCAGATGGCCGAGAAGCCGCCGTCGACAGACAACTCCACCCCATTCACGAAGCTCGAATCGTCTGAAGCAAGAAACAGCGCGACCGCCGCAATTTCCTCAGGACGACCCATCTTTCCCCGCGGGATCAGGGATTCGAACATCTGCTTCGCCTCCTCGGTGAGAACTTGGTCCTGCATCGGTGTGGCGATCGGCCCCGGGCTCAGCACGTTCACCCGGATATTCCTGCCCTTCAGTTCGTTGAGCCAAGTGCGTGCGAATGAGCGCAACGCCGCCTTGCTCGCCGAATACACGCCGTAACCAGGAAAACCTTTCACCGAAGCAACTGACCCGGTCATGAAGATCGATCCGCCATCGTTGAACAGCGGCAACGCCCTCTGAACCGTAAACAGCGTGCCGCGCGTATTCAGGCCGAAGGTCGCATCGAAATGCTGCTCGGTAATCTCGCCCAGTGGGACGGCTTCGCCCGTGCCGGCGCTCGCGTACAGGACGTCGATCTCGCCCTTTTCCCGCTCGACTGTGTCGAACAGACGGTCGAGATCGTCGAGATCGGCCGCGTCGCCGCGCACGCCGATCACGTTCCGGCCAATCAGCTTGACGGCCTCGTCGAGCGCCTCCTGCCTCCGGCCCATGATGAAAACATAGGCGCCTTCTTCAACGAACCGCTTGGCGCTCGCCAGCGCCATGCCGCTCGATCCACCCGTGATGACTGCAACCTTACCCTCAAGCTTTCCCATGACTTCTCCTTTTGTGGTGTCCGGACAGCATCTGCCTCCGAGAACCTCGAAATGGGTCCGCCGGCGTCAGTTGTTGAGTGCGGAAGTGCGCACATCGGTGGTGCAAAATCGATCCGGCTGGACGACTGACGCCAGCCGCGACGATCGGAGTCCGCCGTTCGGAATTGGGCCGCACTCGTCGACATAAGCTATGATGACCGCCCGTACTGCTGTTCGATGTGTTAGATACGGGCTTTGGAAGGCGCACCGCGCGGTGCCGGATTGCACCATGATCGACTGGGATGACATTCGCTACTTTCTTGCCGTCGCGCGCGAAGGCTCAGTGCGGGCTGCCGCCGAGGGCCTCGGGGTGTATCACTCGACCGTGCTGCGACGCATCGCACAGCTCGAGGAACGCCTCGGGGCGCAGATGTTCGAAAAGCTGCCTTCGGGCTACCGCCTGACGGCTGCGGGCGAGGAGGTCCTCGAGCTCGCGAACCAGATGGAAGCGTCGTCGCACCAGCTGGAGACGCGCGTCTTCGGGCGCGACCAGAGCGTGCGCGGGCTTCTGCGGGTGACGTTGGCTCCGACCCTCGCGACACACCTGCTCATGCCGGACTTCGCCGATTTCGCGCGTCTGCATCCGGACATCGAGATGGAAATCTTGTCGTCCGGCGAGCTGGCAAATCTGACCAACCGAGAGGCCGACGTCGCGATCCGCGTCGTCTACGACCGCAAAACCCTGCCGCTCAATCTTCACGGCCTGAAGGGACCGGAGCTGTTCGGCGGCGTCTACATGTCCTGCGATCGACTAGCCGCATGGCGTGCGGGCGCGCCTGATCCCATCCGGTGGATCGTCATAAGCATTCATGGAATTCCGGATTGGGCCAGCGAGGGTGAGGTTCGCACCACGGGGGTTCCATTCAGGACCACGGACGCCGAGGCGCAGATCGTTGCTGTACGGCAAGGGCTCGGGATTACGACACTGCCGTGCTTCGTCGGAGATGCCGACCCCCTACTGGTGAGGGTGCCGGGCACCGACCTGCACATGTACGGAACGCTCTGGCTTCTCACACAGGGGGAGACACGCAAGACGAAGCGCGTGCGGCTCTTCACGGAGTTCGTATCCCGCAGGCTCGCCGCGTACGCTCCGCTTCTCGCGGGGCTGTCCATATCGCGCGACTGACGCCCGGCAGGTCGCCGGCGACGCTTGCCGTAATCCGGTCGGAAGCCGAGCTGCGATCGCTTGAAGCGGCGTCGTTCAATCCGCGAATGTTGCGCCGTATCGCAACCGGCGCGAGGGTCACACTACTGACGGCGACGGACTTCACCATCGCTGACGGTCTTTTTGGCAGGCTGGAGACGCCGCTTTTGCGGAGAACTCCGAGGAAAATAGACCAACCGATATCGATAGTCTTTGAAACCGAGCAAATCGCGGATCGCCGAAGTTCTCCTTTGAATTCAAGAGCGAGAATTTCTGACGGATCCGGGATACGGTTCTTCGTCGTCAGCGGAATGATTTTGCTCGATGGATCAGTCGGCGCCGTACAAAGTTCAGTGTTGTCGGCCCGACATTCAGGGCCGATGAATTGCATGCGAGCAGGGCGGCTTCCGCCACGTGCAGACATTGATGTGCATCCCGTAGAACGTCCGAATGAGCCGAAAGCAGACTGCCAGCACCTGGACTGGTAACTCGAGAAGCCGACATCGTTGACCACTGTGGACAGTCCATGATCGCCCCAAGTCACAGGCTAGCGTCGGAAGGTGAGGTGGATGGTGCCACTCGGTGCCGTTTCTGCCGTGACTGTGTAGCCAGCTTCTAAGCCGCGCAGATCGTCCCACAGGCGTATGCCGCGCCCAAGCAGAATCGGAGCGATGGCAACATGAAGACGATCGACAAGGCCTGCCTTGAGGAAGTCGCGAACGACGGTAGCACCACCGCCAACCCGCACATCTTTGCCGTTCGCCGCACTAACAGCCTGCTGGAGCGCATCAGCAGGAGTGGTGGTGAGGAAACGGAAAGTAGTCCCACCGGCCATCTCTATGGAGGGCCGTGGGTTGTGGGTGAGGACGAAGACCGGAACCCGGAACGGTGGCTCGTCGCCCCACCAGCCACGCCAGTTCGGATCGTCGGGAAAGTTGTGGAGTCCGAACATGCCAGCGCCCATAATCTCGGCACCCACATTAGCGAAGTACTCTTTCGCGTATTCGTCGTCGACACCTGTGGTCCCTGCTCCCGTGGTATCCTTTAACACGCGCTCACGGAACGTTCGCGTTGCAGCATATGCGCCGACGAGACGCGGCCAGTCCTCGCCGAACGGGGCTTCGGGCGTCTGGTCCGTCGTTGTCGCGAAACCATCGAGCGAGATAATGAGATCGACACGAACTGCCACTGGAGTCCTCCTTGCGAGTGGTTGCACCATAACCGCCCCTACATTCAGGGATACTAAGGCAAGTACCTTTATATTCGGAGCCGAATACTAAGGCAAGTGCCTTTTTATCCTTGACTGGCGCCCTCGACTCAATTTACTAAGGCGTATGCCTTACCATTCGACTCCCCTCGATCTCGCCTTTCACGCTCTCAGCGACCCGACCCGCCGTGCCGTGGTGTCGCGGCTGGTCGAGGGCGAGTTGCCGGTCAGCGCCTTGGCCGAGCCTTTCGACATGGCGCTGCCCTCCTTCGCCCAGCATCTCAAGGTGCTGGAAGATTGCGGGCTGATCGCCAGCGAGAAGCGCGGGCGCAGTCGCTGGTGCCGGCTGGTGCAGGCGCGCTTCGACGAGGCGGCGGACTGGATGGAAGCGGAGCGCCGGCGCTGGGCCGAGCGGTTGGATCGGCTGGAAGTCTACTTGGACAAAACGGAAGAGGATGATGAAGGACATGGCAAATCTGTTTGAAACCTGGTCGCTCGATCGCGAAATCGTGCTGGTAAAGCTGCTGAACCACCCACGCGACAAGGTCTTTGCCGCCTGGATGGACCCCAAGGCGCTGGCCGAATGGTACGGCCCGGCCGGCCTCAGCATCGAGAACCACGAAGCCGATATCCGCGAGGGCGGGGTCTGGCGGTTCGACATGGTGGGCGTGTTCGAGGGCCAGGAGCAGCGCTTCCCGAACCTCATGCGCTTTCTGGAGATCGTGCCGAACGAGCGGATCGTGATGGACTATGGCACGCCCGACCCCGACGACCCCGACCGTTTCCGCGCCACGGTGACGTTCGATGAGCAATCCGACGGCAAAACGGTGCTTACCATGCGCCAGCTCCACCCCAGCCGCGAGCGGCGTAAGGTGGTCATCGGCTTCGGTGCAGTGGAATACGGGCTGCAAACGCTGGACGGCCTCGCCGCCTGGCTGGACGGCTGAGCCGTTGGCCGCTCAGTGCCGCGCGCGCCAGTTGGCGATGGCCGAGGCGGCGTGCAGATCGAGCTGCGCTTGATCGCACAAGTCACAGCTTGACGGAGCAGGATGGCCACACACTATGTCTGCTTTCGGCGGCCGCTATCTTGATCTATGCGACAGCATGGGGGCGCTAGCGGCCGGCGGCTGACGACTTCTAGTGCCCGATATTGTTGAAAAACTCGGCTTTCTGTAGCGTCTGATTCCCTGGCCGGTAGCATTTGGACGGAAAAATGTTTTCCCAATAAATTCAATTAATTGACCTGTCTCCKAACAATCGAGTGGGAATGATAGCCTAGAGGCGGCCGCTTTCCAGCGGCTCCAAAAGTCCCCGCCAGCCCCGCTGCGATCTCGGATGCGCGGTCGGCAGCAGATGTCCGGGCACGTGGATACCTCCGCTGAGGCACATAGTATATCGCGCGTCCCCCAAGCTGCGGACTACGAAACCGTGCGGGAGGCCTGAGCCAATCCGGTCAGAAATCCAGCGACTGCTGTGCTGGCTTCGGCGGATCGAGGCTAACGCCCTCGAGTTCGAGCATCTTCATCTTGGACGATGAGCCGCCCGGCGCCGAAAAGCCGCCGATTTTACCGCCGGCGGCAAGGACGCGGTGGCATGGGATGATCAGGGCAACAGGGTTCTTGGCCATCGCCTGGCCGACATCGCGGGCTACCTCGGGCCCGACGCCGAGCTGCTTTGCCAACGCGCCATAGGTGGTCGTGTGGCCCCAGCCGACCTGCCGTGCGGCATCGTAGATCTGCCTGAAAAACGCGTCCTGGCCGTCCAGATCGAGCTTGATGCCGGAGAAATCCGTCTGTTCGCCCTCGAAATAGCGCTTCACGGCCGCCACTGCGTCAGCCACCTCAGGCGTCGGCGCCGCCGGTTCTGCGCGCGGAATGCGCCGCAACAACAGGTGCTCCGTGGCCTCGGCACCCTTGGTGGGCAACTGGAAACGCGTGATTCCGACATCGTTCCAGGCGATGCCACAGAAACCGCCGGCAGTCTCGAAGATGAAGTAGTGGTGCGCTGCCTGTCCCATGGCCATAGCCTCCGTATTGGCATGCCATGAAAATCGTACGGCAGAGCTTCGAATTCAACCCGTTTCTTGCGCCTTGGGGCGGTTTCCCTTCCCTAGCCGCGGGCTTTGAGCGAGCGAGTTTCCTCGCTCGGCGTCTCTGCCAGTCCGGGTTTCAACCCGGCGAAGACTGCGTTGAAGCCAGCAGCTATCTTTTGCGGCTCATAGCGCCGCGCAGCATCAAGTGCTGCACGCGACAGTGCGGGGATTGCCTCCGGCGAGGCGGCCAGATCGGCAATCTGCTTTGCCAACGCCACCTCGTCGCCGGCATCGAACAGAAAGCCGTCGACGCCCGGATCGATCGATTCCGGAATGCCGCCAGAGCGAGCGCCGATGACGGGCACGCCCTGCGCGAAGGCTTCGATCACCACACGCCCAAACGGCTCGCGGAAGAGCGACGGCACGACCAGGACATCGATCTGCGGGAAGAAATCCTCCGGTTTCGTCCAGCCGAGAAAGCAGGTATTTTCCTTGGGAAACTTCTGCGGCAACGACTTGGAGTAATCGCTCTTGGCACTGCCGGCGATGACGAAACCGACATTCGGATTGTTGACCAGGCGATGGGCGGCGAGCGCCAGCGTATCGAGACCCTTGACCGGGTCATGCACGCCGATGAAGCCGAAACGCACCTGCCCCGAAGGCGGCGACCGGGGCTCACGGCGCACGACGGTCGGAATAGCGCCCGGCACCTTGTGGCTGCTGGCATTCTGGAAGTACCCGTGCTCGAGGTGGCGACCGATGATGAAGTCCGTCTCGCCGACCACCGCATCGACGTAGCGCGAGAAGAACTTTTTGCCATAGGACGACACCTGACACGACGAACAGGCGCGCGCGCAATTGTCGTCGCCGCGCCGCATGCTGGCCTTCCAGCAGAGGAGGAACGCACTGCGCAGGATATGGCAGACTGGCACGCCACAGCTTCTCGCAGCCGCCCAGGTGGCGACGTTGATATTCTCGATGCTGTCGGTGAGCACGATATCAGGCTTGAACCGGCGTATCTCGCGCCGCATGACGACGAATGCCCTCGGATTGAAATTCTCCAGTGCGTGCCAGAGGAGCTTTTTCCAGGGCGGTCGCGGCAGGCGATAGTTCCAATCGACATTGAGGGTCCGCAGGCGGCGCACGGGAACGCCGTCGTAGATCTCGTGCTTGTCTTCGCCCGAGACGTTGACGACCTCCAGCTTGTGCCCATCCGCAAGCAGCAACTTGGCCACCATCATCGCGGAAATCGGACCGCCGCCGTCGATGAACGGCGGAAACGCTGCGCACGCCATCAGGATACGCATGAGAAAACTCCCCCGGCGGCGGCCGCCATGGTTAAATGTTCTTCTTTTGTTCTTGTTTTCCGATCGTCTGGTGCTACCATCCGCTCATTGCCTAGAGAACGAGAGGCGGGGCAAATGCTCCGGTAGATGGTCATGCACGAACAGAACACGCAATCGTCCTTCGACTTCGCTTTGGCGACAATGACTCCGCAATCGTCAAGATTTGGCAAAGAGAACCCGTTGTTTGCTATTTTGCCGGATCCGCGAGCGCTCGACCAATGCCTGGATGTGCAGAGGTGGCTGCGAGCGGAGTGTTGAGATCGGGATCGAAATGTACAATCTGGCTGGAGACGCCAGGATCAAGCGCGATTTCCACCCGCATGTCACGCTGCTCTACGACGGTGACGCGATCCCCAGGACGACCTTGACAGAGCCGGTGACTGTTGCCGCCAACGAATTTGCTCTGATCCGAAACCGCGCTGGCGCTGGCGCCCACGAGTGCATCGGCCGCTAGCTGCTGCAGGGGCTCGTGCATAACGGCTTGCCTCAGGCTGCGTAAGTCGCTTAAAGCTCCTGCAGCAGCGACTTGACGGCAGGGAGAGCCATGAACACTTCAGAGATCATCATTGCGGGTGACACTGCTGGTATCGAATGGCGGCTCCCCGTTCTCCGCTTCCAGGGCAGCGATCCCAAGGCGCCGAAGGTCTATATCCAGGCGGCGCTCCACGCGAATGAACTTCCCGGCACAGCACTTGTTCACTTCCTGTGCGAGAAATTGCGCCAGGCAGAAAGCGCAGGGCAGATCAGAAGCGACATCATCGTCGTGCCGCATGCGAACCCGATCGGTGCCTCACAATCGCATTTCGGTGAACTTCAGGGCCGGTTCGATCTCGGATCGCGCACCAATTTCAATCGGGAATTTCCGCTGATTTCGGTCGGGGATCGCGATGGGCTTGTCGAGAATCTGGCCCACTATGCTGCCGTCGAAAAGCTGAAGCGGCATCTGCTGCACATGGCGCTCGGCTGCAACCTTGTCATTGACCTGCATTGCGATGACGAATCGCTGCAGTATGCCTATATCGACGACGCCTTCTGGCCGGAGGCGTCCGATCTGGCATCGGCCATGGACATGGAGGCCGTTCTTCTCTCCGACGGCGAAAGCTCGGCCTTCGAAGAGGCGGTCGCCTTCGCCTGGAAACATGAGAAGTCAGGCAAAAAGGCATCGCAGCTGCCGGGCAAGTTGTCGGTGACAGTCGAACTTCGCGGCCGTCGCGACGTCTATCCCGACCTGGCGAAGAAGGATGCTGAAGGACTGTTTCGGTTTCTCGCAAACCGCGGTGCGATCGAGATCCCCGTTGCACTGGCGCCGTTCAGCGGCCCCGCCGTGGCACTCGACAATGTCGAGATGATCCGTGCGCCGGAGGCTGGCATCGTCCTCTTCCAGTGCAATATCGGCGAGTATGTCGCCGAAGGCGATCTGCTGGCGACGCTGATCACGCGTCCCGGCATGGCAGACGGCACTGCCGAGGTTCGCGCGCCGCAGGCGGGTCTGATCGTCACCCGCAGCTCTGAACGCCTCGTCCGCCGCCGCACTGACCTGATGAAGATCGCCTGCAAGACCGCGAGCAAGGCGGCACGCAAGGCCGGAACGCTGGAGGACTAAGTGACCGTCACGATCTATGGCATCAAGAATTGCGACACGATGAAGAAAGCGCGTGGCTGGCTCGAAGAGCGCGGCATCGCCTACGCATTTCACGATTACAAGGCCGTTGGCATCGACCGGGCGCATCTGCAGGCGTGGACGAAGGAAGCCGGCTGGGAAACCGTCCTCAACCGCGCCGGCACCACGTTCCGCAAGCTGCCGGAGGCCGACCGCAACGATCTCGACGAGGGCAAGGCCATTGCCCTGATGCTGGAGCAGCCATCGATGATCAAACGTCCGGTCGTAGAGGCGAACGGCAAGCTGCTGATCGGCTTCAAGCCGGACAGCTACGACAGCTTCTTCAAGGCGTGACCGATGTCAAAGACCACCCCTGCCACGCAGGTTCTCGCCAAGGCCGGCGTCAGCTTTACAGTTCACACCTATGACTACGACCCGAACGCGGAACGCGTCGGGCTGCAGGCGGCCGAGGCACTTGGCGAAGAACCGCATCGCGTTCTCAAGACGCTGATGGCGGAAGTCGACGGCAAGCCGGTTTGCGTCGTCGTGCCCTCGGACCGGGAGGTCAGCATGAAAAAGCTGGCGGGTGCCTTTGGCGGCAAATCGGCCAGCATGATGAAGCCGGCGCACGCCGAGCGACTGACCGGCTACCATGTCGGCGGCATCAGCCCGTTCGGCCAGAAGAAACTCGTGCCGACAGCGATCGAGGAAACGGCGCTGGCGGAGCCGCTTGTCTACATGAATGGCGGCCAGCGCGGCCTGCAGGTCAGGCTCGATCCGAAGGATGCGCTGACCACCCTGAAGGCCGTCCCCGCCTCCTTGATTGCCTGAAATCAGAAGGCGTCCTCGTCTGCACTCTGATTGAGCGTCTTGGGGACGGCGGTTGCAAGCCGCCGTCTTCGGCTGATTGCCGACTTCATTTTCGCCGCAAAGGCGACTAAGTCTACGAGGCTGTCCGTTTGTTTCAGGAGGTGATCGACCATGAACTACATGCCCCAGAGCCAGAATTCCGTGGATCCCGTCAAGCTCGAAAAGCTGGCTGAGGTGGCCGTCAAGGTCGGGCTGCAGCTAAAAAGCGGACAGGATCTCGTCGTCACCGCCCCGGTCGTCGCCCTGCCCCTCGTCCGGCTGATCACCAAGCATGCCTACATTGCCGGTGCCGGGCTGGTGACTGCCTTCTATTCCGACGAGGAATCGACCCTCGCACGCTATCAATACGGCAACGACCAGAGCTTCGACCGCGCCTCGAACTGGCTCTATGAGGGCATGGCAAAGGCCTACGAGGGCGGTGCCGCACGCCTTGCGGTTGCGGGCGACAATCCGCTGCTGCTGTCCGAGCAGGATGCGGGGAAAGTCGGCCGTGCCAACCGCGCAAACTCTGCGGCCTACAAGCCTGCGCTTGAGAAGATCTCGAATTTCGACGTCAACTGGAACATCGTTTCCTATCCCAATCCGTCCTGGGCGAAGGTCGTTTTCCCGAACGATCCGGAACCGATCGCGGTTGCCAAACTCGCCAAGGCGATCTTTGCGGCCTCGCGCGTCGATCTCGACGATCCGATTGCCGCCTGGACCGAGCATAACGCCAACCTTGCAAAACGCTCCGGCTGGCTGAACGACGAGCGCTTCGCTTCCCTGCATTTCCAGGGGCCGGGAACCGACCTGACCATCGGGCTGGCCGACGGCCACGAATGGCACGGCGGCGCCTCGACGGCCAAGAACGGGATCACCTGCAATCCGAACATTCCGACCGAAGAGGTCTTCACCACGCCGCATGCGCTGCGGGTCGAGGGTCATGTCTCGAGCACCAAGCCTCTCTCCCACCAGGGCACGCTGATCGACAATATCCGGGTGCGCTTCGAGGGTGGCCGGATCGTCGAAGCGAAGGCTTCGCGCGGCGAAGAGGTGCTGAACAAGGTACTGGATACGGACGAGGGCGCGCGCCGGCTTGGCGAAGTGGCGCTGGTGCCGCATTCCTCGCCGATATCGGCAAGCGGCATCCTCTTCTACAACACGCTGTTCGACGAGAATGCCTCCTGCCATATCGCGCTCGGCCAGTGCTATTCGAAGTGCTTTCTCGACGGGGCAAGCCTCAGCCAGGAGCAGATCAAGGCACAGGGCGGCAATTCGAGCCTGATTCATATCGACTGGATGATCGGCTCGGACAAGATCGACATCGACGGCATCAAGCCGGACGGCTCGCGGGTTGCGGTGATGCGTCAGGGCGAGTGGGCCTGACAGGCATCATCGTCCGCTGACTGAGCCAGACGCTCGCCAGCACCATGGCGAAACCGCAAAGCTGTGCGGGCGTCAGGCTTTGGCCGAGCGTCAGCCACCCAAGCAGCGTGGCAACCACCGGGCTGAGGAAGCCAAGCGACGCTGCCGCTGAAGGCTCGATGCGGGCAAGCCCCCTGAACCACAGCAAATAGGTGGCAGCGGCCCCGATCAGGCCGAGATAGGCGATCCCAAGAACACTGGCGATCGTCGGAGCCGGCAAGGCCGGCTCGGCAAGAAGCGCGACCGGCGCAAGCAATAGTCCGCCTGCTGTCAGCTGCCATGCCGTAAAGGTGAGGCTGGAGACCGGCGGCGCCCATCGACGCGTCAGGACGGTGCCGAACGCCATGGACCCGGCACCGGCAAAGCCCGCCGCCACGCCAACCGGATCCAGTGCGGCCGTGGACGTCAGCACAAGCATCGCGACGCCCGCCATTCCGACACATCCCGCAGCTACGGCCAGGGCGCGGATCGGCCTCCCGAGGACCAATCGCGAGAGCACGATGACAATCAACGGCTGGACGGCGCCGACCGTCGCCGCGACGCCGCCCGGCAGCCGGTAGGCAGAGACGAACAGCATAGCCCAGAAGAACGAGAAGTTCAGCGCGCCGAGAACGAAGGCGCGAAACCACCAGATGCCGGAGGGCAGCTTTCGCACGATCGCCAGCAGCAACAGGCCGGCGGGCAGCGCGCGCAGGAGGGCGACGGTCAGCGGATAGCCGTGCGGCAGAAACGACGTCGTCACGAAATAGGTGCTTCCCCAGATCGCGGGAGCAAGTGCAGTTATCAGGACGTCGGCGACATAGGTCGGATTTTTCTTCATATCAACAATCTCTACATCAAGATAAATGCAGCCTACCAGTATTTATCTTGACGTCAAGATAAATACTGGTATCAGTGGCGCTGCAGGAGACATGACGATGGATCGCGTCGACAAGATACTATCGCAATGGCGGCACGAGCGTCCGGACCTCGATACCGAAGCCATGGGGATCCTGGGGCGGCTGAAGCGGCTGACGACGCATCTGGCGCGCGAGGTGGAACAGGTGCTCCAGCAGCACGGCCTTTCCTCATCCTCTTTCGATGTGCTTGCGACGCTCCGGCGCTCCGGTGCACCCTATCGTTTGTCGCCCGGCGACCTGCTCGCCATGACGATGGTAAGTTCCGGAACGATGACGAACCGCGTCGACCAGTTAGAGAAAGCCGGCTTCGTCGAACGCGTCGTCAACCCAGACGACCGGCGCAGCGTGCTGATTGCGCTGACGGATGAAGGATTGAGTATCGTCGAGAAAGCCGTCGGCGCCCATGTCGCCAATCAGCAGCGTTTGATGCAAAGCCTTACCGGCGAAGAAAAGGCGGAGCTCGATGCGCTGCTGCGCAGGTTTCTCTCCACCTTCGAATAGTCAGAGGGCGCTCAGCGCCTTGCGCACGCGCTCCAGATGCGCCGCCCGCTTTTCAGTCGTTGTCCTATCCATGTCGTGCAGGCTGAGCATACGGAAATTCAGCCCCTTGGCGCAGAAATTGGAAATGCCGCGCTTCAGCAGGCGGCGAACGGGATTGCCCATGTAGAGATGAACAAGCCACCAGGGGGAGCCCGTCGTGGTCAAGGCCCAGAGCAGCTTGATGTTCGTCAGCTTCGGCACGATGCGGCCGCCTGCCAGATCGTGCGTGAAGGCCACGCCGGGTGCCAGCACGCGGTCGAAGAAGCCTTTCAAGATGGCCGGAAAATTGAACCACCACTGCGGGAAGACGAGGATCAGCCCATCGGCCGCCTGCAGCCGCTCGACGATGCCGGATACACCGGAGACATCATAGGGAATGTCGAAATAGCCCCCGCGCTCGGCCCGCGAAAGACGTGGATCGAAATCCTCGCGATAGAGATCGAGCAGGTCGACGCTATGGCCTTTTGCCTCCAGCGCCTGCCGCGCTGTGGTGGCCACTCCCGCCGCGAAGCTGTCTTCGAGTGGATGGGCGAGAACGATCAAGATGCGCATCCGCGACCCCGCTAGAAAAGACTGCCCTGCTTCGGCGGCGCGCCGGGCTCGGAGGGCTTGGCGGCCCGCTTCCTGGCACCGGGGGGTGCCTCTCCGCCATMGGTCGTGATGGCGCCAATGCGACCATCGGCGAATTCGATCGAGATGCCCGCGCCCGATGATAGCATGGCCGCCTGCGATACCGGACGGTTCTCATCGTCGCGGATAACGGCATAACCGCGCTTGAGCACGTTCTTGTAGGACAGCGACTGCAGCACGCGGTCTTGTGCGGTGAGCTCGCCGCGGGCGCGCGTCAGCTGATGCCGGACCGCGGTATCGGCGTGGCGCGAAAGATTGGCCAGATGATCGCGCATGCGGGCCGTCTGCGTCTTCAGCCGCGCGGGCAGCGACGAGAAGACAGCATCGGCGCGACCGACGCGCGATCTCGAGCGGTCGATCAGCCGTTCTACCGTCCGTTCCACCCTTGTCATGCGCTCGACCAGCATCTGGCGCCGCTCGGCAAAGCGATTGGACAAAACGTCCGGCCGCAAATGTGCGGCCGTTTTCTCGAAGCTTCGCCTCTTGTTGATCGTGTTGAGTTCGAGGCCACGGCCAAGGCCGGCGGCGGCTTCATCGAAGCGGCGCCGCGGCAGGGCCAGGAGTTGGTCGAGCGATGGCAGGGCGCGCACCAGAGCACGCACCGACTGCCGGCGATGATCCATCTGGCGGTTCATGCAGCCCTGAAGACGAGCCGTCAGCCCGGCAATCTGGGCGTCCAATTCCGCCTTGACCGGAACGGCCATTTCGGCAGCGCCGGTCGGCGTCGGCGCACGCACGTCGGCGGCGTAGTCGATCAGCGTCCAGTCCGTTTCGTGCCCGACGGCCGAGATCAGCGGGATCCGGCTTTCAGCCGCAGCGCGAACCACGATCTCGTCGTTGAAGCTCCAGAGGTCCTCGAGGCTGCCGCCGCCGCGCGCCACGATCAGCACATCAGGGCGTGGTATTTGGCCGGCCGGTTCCAAGCCGTTGAAACCGCGAATGGCGTTTGCCACCTCCTCGCCGGAGCCCTCACCCTGAACCTTGACCGGCCAGACGATGACGCGAACAGGGAAGCGATCCGAGATGCGGTGCAGAATATCGCGGATGACGGCGCCGGTCGGCGATGTGATGACGCCGATTACGTCAGGCATGAAAGGCAGGCGCCGCTTGCGGGCGGGATCGAACAGCCCTTCGGCGCCGAGCCTGCGCTTGCGCTCTTCGATCAGCGCCATTAGCGCGCCTGCACCGGCGGGCTCGAGCGTCTCGATGACGATCTGATACTTCGACGAGCCGGGAAATGTCGTTACCTTGCCGGTGGCGATCACCTCCATCCCCTCCTCCGGGCGAAACTTCAGCTTGGAGAATGTGCCCTTCCAGATGACGGCGTCGATGCGCGAGCGATCGTCCTTCAACGCGAAATAGGCGTGGCCGGAGGAATGCGGCCCGCGATAGCCTGAGATCTCGCCGCGCACCCGCACCTGATCGAAGGCGGTCTCGACGGTCCGCCTGATTGAACCGGAGAGTTCGGAAACCGAGTATTCGGTCAGATTGCTCGGCGAATCATTCTCGAAGATGCTGCTCATGCAGTTCTTTTACCCGAAGGGGCACGAAAGAGCAGCCCGTGCGACGGAACGGAATCCAAGGAATATCGTTTCGCCGTATTGGGATCAGGCATCAGGAAACTGGGGATTGCCGGACCCGTTAATTGTTCGTCAAAGCAGCCGCACCTATACTAACGGTGATTCGGGAGATGCTTGATGATTGCTCTGACCGCCGCCGCACTTGGCTTTACCACCGCGCCCATGCGCTCGTTGTTCTCCATGGTTCTCGTTGGCTTCCTTGTCTGCCTGGCCTATGTCTGCGCGGCATTGACCGCATCCGGGGCAACGTCGGTGCTTGATCTCGTAACGGCCATTGGCTGCTACAATCTCAGTCTGCTGCTGTGCCTGTTGGGTATTCATGCCATCGAGCGCGCCCGCGAAAGGGCACGCTTCGTCTAGAGCAATTCCAGCAAAAGTGCATAGCGATTTTGGGTTCGGAATTGCGCCAAAACAAAAGGTTAGAGTGTTTTCGCGCTTCGGAGAAAAGCGGAATACTCTAGAATCGCTCCTGCAAAAGCGGCGTCGCCGAAGTACTCTTTCCCTTTGTTCCTACGCAATTCCGTGGGGAAAAATCCCTACGCGCTGTTCCTGGCATTTCTGCAGTGGTCACAAGCCGGTCGGCACGTAGCGGAAAAACTGAACCGGCGAACCGTCCGGTCTTGGCAATGCCTGCAGATATGCGGGGACGTTTCCCTTTTCCAGTTGCGCATAGAGACCATCCGGCTTGATCTTGGCGATCTGCCTGGTCTGCGGATTATCCGCACAGAACACCAGCACACTGACACCCGTGCCTCGCAGGAAGGCTTCCGCGTCCTTCAGCGGCGCCAGGCCAATATGCATCTCGGTCAGCATGCCTCCCTGGTTCCGGTGGTAGGGAGCGGAGAGTATCCTGTTGCCGGTGAAGCGCAGGATGGAGACCCCGACGTCGGAGGGTGCGACTACAAGACCGGGAGGAAGATCGGCCAAGGGCGATATCGTCTCCCGCGACGAGCATGAGGGCTTGTCTTTTGCCGCCGCTGTTTCGGCATGCGCATTGTCCATCTGTGTGCTGAGAAACCCGCCCGCCAGACCCCAAACGGCTGCAACGCTCAGGAGAACGCTGGAAATGTAGCAGAAAGCAGCCGCGACATTCTCGCTATCGCCATTCGATATCCGGCGCATGTCGCTCATCAGCAGTGCCAGAGGGAAGACGGCCAGCAAATTGGAGAACATCGAGCCACGAACCTGGAATACGGCGATGCCCCAGCTGATCGCAAGCAGGAAGAGAAGAATGAGATGCAGGCGCACGCGGTCGCCATAGACAAGACGGAAGACGCATACCGCAATCGCAAACAGGCCGGTCGCATAGAAGAAGCCGATCGTGTACGGATCCTGATGGTTGGCCCCGAAAATCGACTGCGCCTCCGAGACATAGTCGAGCCATAGTTCGACCAGCATCGGATCGAGATCCGCCAGCGGGTTGTGCAGGCACTGCGGCGCGATGACGACCACCGACACAAGAACGGCCGTGCCGACCCCTGCCAGGGCGGCGAAACGAACGAGGCGGCTGGCGCGGCTGGCGAAAACGGCCGAAAACAGCAGGAGCCCTCCGCCGATCGCCGAAAGGCTGTAGTAGCCAAGCGAGAGGTTGTCGCAGGTCACCGCTGCATAGAGCCGCGGCGGAACGGTCCCGAAGAAGAAGACGCTTATCGACAGCGCCAGGGTGAGACCGAAGGCTTTTGCGGCCGGCGCGAACGGCTCGCCGTCCCAGGCCCACGCCAGAGCAACCACCAGGCAGACCGCGGCGACGAACGGCATGGTCTCCGCGCCGATAGCAATCGCCAGTGCCGCCGCGAAAGCGGCAATGGCGTAGCTCAACGGATTGTTGTCCTCGTCAAGCAGCATCGCCGTCATGATCGCTGCCAAGGCGAACTGGGCGTTGTGATGATCGATCGATCCGGGCAGGAAGCGATTGCTGGTGACCAGCAGGAACGCCCCTAGCCCCAGGCAAAGGTGCATGCCGAGCACGCCGCCGATGCGCCGGCCGGCCAGCCCCATGCCCCAGAAGCTCGGAATGATCAAAGCAAACGGCCAGACGGCAAGCGCAAGGGCCTCGGCATGCTCCTGCTGCAGTAACACACCGAAAAGCTCGATCAGCGTCGCGATTGGAAGGTCGATCAACCGCGACCAGTGCATCAGCGTGCCGGTGTCGAGGCCCATGCGGTACTGCATGAGATCGAACCAGCCCTGGCCGTTCAGGAAATCACGCACTTCGACGAGCCGCATCCCGTCATCGTTGTCGGCACCGACGTAATCCTTCGCATTGGGAACCTTGAGCGCCACGATCGCGACGATCAGAAGAACGCTGTACACGACGACGGAGGGCCACAGCCTGGTCATCACCGTTCGCAACTTCTCGGGCCAAGACATGGATGTTGAATCGCCAATCGTCGGGGCAATAGTCGCCATGAGAGCTCTCGTCATTGGATGCGGCAAGACCTTACGACCAGCATATCAAGAAAGCGTAAAGCGCGCGGCGGGCGGCCTTTTGCTTGGAGGCTTCATAGCGACTTGTTAACGGCCGGCGTTTAGACTTGCCGCAATTTCTTCGCAACAGGTGTGATCATGATTGGATCGCGTATCGACAATCTGAATATTGCCGTCTTGCTGCCCTGCTACAACGAGGCGTCGACGATCGGTGCGGTCGTTCGCGGTTTTATTGCGACGTTGCCCGGCGCACAGATCCATGTGTACGACAACAATTCCACGGATGGAACGGCGCTGCACGCGATGCTTGCCGGTGCCCATGTCGTCCGCGAGCGGCGCCAGGGCAAAGGCCACGTGGTGCGCCGCATGTTCGCCGACATCGACGCCGATATCTACATCATGGCCGATGGCGACGGGACATACTCGCCTGACGATGCAGAAGAGCTGATCCGGACGCTTCTGACCGAGCGCGCCGACATGGTCGTCGGAACCCGCCGCGGCGTCCATGACGATGCCGGACGTCAAGGCCATGCCATCGGCAACAGGCTTTTTAACCTGCTCTATCGAACGATCTTCGGCACTGACTTCACCGACATCTTCTCGGGCTACCGCGTGTTCTCGCGCCGCTTCGTGAAGAGTTTTCCTGCCGTCTCCGGCGGCTTCGAAATCGAAACGGAAATGTCCGTCCATGCTTCGCGACTGAAACTCCCGGTCAGCGAACTGGAACTCGATTACGGACGCCGGCCGGAAGGTTCGCATTCCAAACTGTCGACCTTCAAGGATGGTGCCAAGATCCTCTGGATGTTTGCGATGCTGATGAAGGAGACACGACCCTTCGCATTTTTCGGCATTATCAGCGCGTTGTTCGTGCTGATAAGCATCGGCTTCATGGCGCCGGTGTTGACGGAGTATTTCGAGACGGGCCTTGTCACCCGGATGCCGACCTGGGTGCTGTCGATGGCGCTGATGATGATCTCGTTCATGACGTTCACCGCCGGCTTGATCCTCGATTCCGTTGCACGCTCACGGGCTGAACAGTTGCGCATTCACTACCTGAACGTTGCCGCCCGAGACCTCGGCGCAACGCTCGGAAAAAGCGCGGAAGCGGCGGCCCGAAACAACACGGCCGCTCGTATCGCATGATTGTTTCCCCGAGGTAACGTGCCTTCATGAAAAGAGAAACCACCAACCGCATCCGCTTCGTGCTGGAAGACATCCTGCCACCGTTCGTTCGGGATTCCGGCGCCTTCCGCTGGGCGGCACAGCGCGTCTGGGGCGACCACATCTCACATCTGGCGACGTTCCGCGAACGCGCTCCTTTCCTCTCGGCAGAAGAGTATGCCGAGCTTTACCGCAACCATCCCCGCGTCCACGAAGGCACCGACAATTCGGCGGCGTGCATCAGTCGCATCATCGGGTCGATCAAGGGGCACAGCGTCTGCGATATCGGCTGCGGAACAGGAGCGCTGCTCAGTCGAATCCAGTCTGCGCGCCCAAAGCTCAACCGTCTCACGGGCGTCGATTTTGTCATCGACGACGCATCGCGGCTCTCGGGCATCGAATATGTCGCGGCCAAAGTCGAGGCTCTTCCCTTCGCCGACGGCGAATTCGATACGGTCGTTTGCACCCATGTGATCGAGCATATCCTCGATTATCAGCAGGCAATCGCCGAACTGCGCCGTATCGCAAAACGCCGCCTCATCATCGTCGTGCCGCGGGAACGCGAATACCGCTACACGTTCAACCCGCATTTCAACTTCTTCCCCTACACGCATTCCTTCCTGAGGGCGGTCAATCCCGTGCCAAAGGTCTACGTCTGCGAAGATATCGGCCGGGACATATTCTATTCGGAAGACAGGGACACTGCGGATTGAAGGACGGTTCTATGCTTTCCACTTTTTCACCGGCCACCTGGATTGGGCTCATTGGCACGCCGCTGCTGATTGCATCGGGACAGGTCCTGTTTAAGCTGACGAGCGCGACCGCGGGAGAACTCAGTATCCGCAACGTCCTTGCGTTGCTCCTCAATCCGGTCCTGCTCGCCGCTCTAGTCCTTTACGGACTCGGCACGATTGTCTGGATCTATGTTCTGAAGGCCGTACCACTGACGATCGCCTACTCCTTCATGGGATTGACCTTCTGCTTCGTTCCCTTGTTGGCGCAGGTTTTCCTCGGTGAGGCGCTCACCGTCCGTTACGTCATAGGTGCTGTCTTCATCGTGGCCGGCATGCTGGCGATCAATGGCTGAGGGGCGCCCGAACTGCATCGGGTTAACTATGCGCTTTGCCTCGTTGTCGCTGCTCGGCTTGGCGGCGGATGGCGTGTTTCTCCACCTGCTGTTGAATGTTGTATCCGATCCGTTCACGGCCAGGGTGCTTAGTCTCCTTGCTGCGCTTGGAATCATGATTCCGCTGTTGCACCACGCCGATCTTACGGCGCACGGAAAGTTGTCGGTCGGACGCTCCGGCATAATCGCCATCCTGGTGATTTCGATGCTCGCGAACTACGGCCTCTACGCCGCGCTCATCGCGACATTGCCATCTCTGCAGCCGCTGGCGGCGATGGTTCTCGCATCTGCCGCCACACTATGCTTTGCAGTCTTCGGCTATGTGCGGTTCGCTTTCCGCAAGTGATCACACTGCTTCCCAGCCGTCCTTATCGCTGGCGCGATAGATGGCGTCGATGAAGCTTTGGTTGAGCTTCGAGCTTTCCAGCGTGACGACTTCCTCGTTTTCGCCTTTTGCCGCACGCGCGATGGCTTCGGCCTCGCGCTTGTACTGGCGGCTGTCCGGGAAGCGGAAGGTGGTCGATTCGTTGTGGCTGCGGTTGGCAAGTTCGATCTCTTCGGCGCCCCAGCGGTCGGCATTGAATGGCGATTTCACCTCGATGAAGCCATCCGTGCCGTGGAAGACCATCGCCTGACGATTGGCAAGCTGGGTCGCTATGTAGAAGCTCAGTTCGAAATCGCCGAAATCCGCCTTGACGCTTGAATAGATGTCGGTGCCGAATTCGGGATCCCGCCGGGTCACAGCCTGGACGCGTAGCGGCTCCTTGCCGGTCGCAAAGCGCGTGGCGATCGTCGGATAGACGCCGATGTCGGGAAGCGCGCCGCCGCCGAGTTCGGGAATGTTGCGCATGTTGCCGGGATCGCGGTTGAAATAGGTGAAAACGCCCTGGACGTGCTGAAGCTTGCCGATCGCGCCGTCTGATACCAGCGAGCGCACCTTCCGCCAGACCGGTGCATAGGTGACCATATAGGCTTCGGTGATCAGCACCTTGTTACGATCTCGGGCGGCAATCAGCCTGTCGATCTCATCGGCCTTCAGCGCAATCGGCTTCTCGCACAGCACATGCTTTCCGGCGTCGGCCGCCTTGATCGTCCATTCGACGTGCTGTGACGTCGGCAGCGGAATGTAGACGGCATCGATCTTGTCGGAAGCCAGCATCTCCTCGTAGGAGCCGAAGGCGTGCGGCACGGAAAATCGGTCGGCCATTTGGCGCGCCTTGGCGAGATCACGGCTGGCAATAGCCGTCACGACGCAGTTTTCCGCGTCCTGGATGGCCGGAACAACAAGGTCGCGACCGATCTTCGCGGTCGAAATGATACCGAAACGCAACATCGCTTGAGCCTCTCCTCACTAGATTTTTGTAGACCTTAGTCAGGCGCCGGCCGCGGCGCAATGGCGCGATCACAATTCGGGGAACTGGTTTGCTTCGTGGCCGCGGCGCGCTAGGTTCACACTCGACGGTGTTCTGCCGTGGCATCAATTTCAATCACTTCAGCAGGTTAGGAGAGCGCCATGGATATGCGCCGTCTGGGAAAAACCGGTCTTTCGATCGCGCCGATCGTCTTCGGGGGCAATGTCTTTGGCTGGACCGCCGATGAAAAAACCTCCTTTGCGATTCTCGACGCCTTCTTCGACGCTGGCCTCAACACCATCGATACCGCCGACGTCTATTCCGCGTGGGTGCCGGGCAACAAGGGCGGCGATTCCGAAGAGATCATCGGCAAGTGGCTGAAGCGTGGGAAGGTCTCGCGCGACAAGACTGTTGTCATCACCAAGGTCGGCTCCGACATGGGCCAGGGCAAGACGCTCAAGGAGACCTACATCTTGAAAGCCGTCGAGGATTCGCTCGCGCGACTGCAGACGGACTATATCGACCTCTACCTCTCGCACTGGCCCGACGAGAACACGCCCTACGAAGAGACGCTCGGTGCGTTCGCCAAGCTGAAACAGCAGGGCAAGATCCGCGCGATCGGTTGCTCGAACCTCGACGCCACCCAGCTCAAGGCATCCTTCGATGCCGCCGAAGAGGCAGGGTTGCCGCGCTACGACGTGATTCAGCCTGAGTACAATCTCTACGCACGCGACAGCTTCGAGGGCCCGCTTGCCGATCTCTGCGCCAGGGAAGACATAGGCGTCATCACCTATTTCAGCCTCGCCGCAGGCTTCCTCTCCGGCAAGTATCGCACGAGGGCCGATACGGCAGGACGGGCGCGCGAGGGCCGGGTTTCGGAATATCTCAACGACAAGGGCTTCCGTATTCTGGCCGCCCTCGACAAGGTCTCGGCCGAGACCGGCGCAAAGCCGGCCGAAATCGCGCTCGCGTGGCTGCTCGCAAAGAAGGGCGTGACGGCGCCGATTGCCAGTGCAACCAGCCTTTCGCAACTTCAGAGCCTCGTCAGATCGACGACGCTCAAGCTTTCGGACGATGCCATCGCGCTGCTCGACAAGGCGGGCGCCTGATCGGGAGAAAATCATGACCGTGACGATCCGCGACGCAAGGCCTGACGATGAGACCAGATGGCGCGAGCTCTGGGCCGGGTATCTCGCGTTCTACGATGTCACCGTCGATGCTGACATTACCGATTTCACCTGGTGCCGGGTCTTCGATCCGGCGTCGGCGATTGCCATGCGCGTTGCGGAGATCGAGGGAAACGTCATCGGCTTCGCGCTCTACCTCACGCACGAGGGAACGTGGATCAGCGGCAAGGACTGCTATCTCGAGGATCTCTTCGTCGATCCCGAGGCTCGCGGCATGGGTGCCGGGCGGGCGCTGATGGACGACCTCGTCGCACTCTGCAAGATAAACGGCTGGGCGCGGCTTTACTGGCACACAAGCGAACAGAACAAGACGGCGCGGGCGCTGTACGACAGCTACGTCGAAAGCGACGGCCATATCCGCTATCGGGTCAATTTCTGAGCGGCGGGAAGCCCTCGTAGAACGAGGCGTGATCGCCTTCCCAATTCGCCATGCCTGGCTTGGTGAGAATGCCGCGCGGCCTCACATAGCTCTGGATCACGCGCAGCGGCCGCTCGTGCCATTGGATGTTGAAGGCCCAGAGCTTGGGGAAAAAGCAGAGCGCGGCATAGGGCAGATGATCGTGGATCCACCACGCCAGCTTCTGCCAATCCTGCTCGTTGCCGTAGGTGTCGAGCATCCACGGCACGACGATGCAGGCGGTCGCCCCCACGCACCCGTCGATATCGCGCCGGTCCCAAATGTGATCGGCAGCCGTTGCGGCGTTCGAGGAACAGTTGAGATTGTTCCTGTTGCCGAAGTGATTGACCTCTGCCGAGCGATATCCGGAGCGGATGTGCAGGCGGCCGAACGTCGCCTGAAGCGGCTCAAGCAGTTCCTCGCAGAGACGCTTTCCGGCTTCGATCGCGAGCTGCGGATCGTCGGGGATGTTCGGGATGCGGTAGAAATCGGCGATCTCAGAATGCAGGAAATCGCGCAGGAAGAAGTTCTTCGACAGGCGCGCGCGACCCAGATCCTCCAGCCCTTTCATCGATCCCGGCTTCTTCATCTGCGCCCCTCCTTTGAGATCAGAGTGCAACTTTGCCCGTTTTCAAACGCAACGCCACCCGAAACGATCGGAACAATTCGCAGCTCGCCACCACCGCCGCAAACCAGCGGCCCGGTCTTGCCCATCGGGTTCACCGAAACCGAAGTACCGATCTTGCCGCACTGTCTCATCGCGCTATGCTTTAACATAAAAGCCCGGGAGGCGAGACATGTCGGATCAGCAGGCAGTCGAGGCGGTTGTCCATCTCTACGTCGAGGGCATGACCTTCGCCAACGAAGCCGCGTTGCGAAAGGCGTTTCATCCGCAATGCGCGGTCATCGGACATTATGAGAATGCGGTGGAGTGGCTGACCCGCGACGAGTTCATTGCCGCCATCGTGGCCGAGGGGGCTGCACCTCCCGGCACACAGCCGCATATGGATATCCAGATGCTGGATATCGTCGGCGATGCAGCCAGCGTCAAAGTCAGCGACAACTTCGCCGGGATGCTCTTCACCGACTACCTGTCGATGCTGAAGATCGAGGGCCGCTGGACAATCGTCAATAAGCTCTACTATCTGCACACTTAAAGAGGCCGGCGACGAGGCTTTTGACCGCCTCATTCCTGTGCTTGTCACAGGAATCCAGCCACGGCGCGTCCGCGCCGTGAAAAGAGGTCTTCCGTGCTCAAGGACTTGAGCACGCTGGATCCCCACCACACGGGCGAGGATGAGGGGAGATTGGGGGCCTCGCCGGCCTCTAATCTCACGACTGCCTGCACTCAGGCTCTCAGGACGCCGCCGGTGAACTTCGTCACGCCGGCGACGATCTTCAGGGTCAGCGCCTCGAAATCCTCGTCGGTCAACGTGCGATCGACCGGCTGGATTTGCACTTCGATCGCCACCGACTTCTTGCCCTCGCCGACTGAAGCACCTTCAAAGACGTCGAAGACGTTGACCGACGTCACCAGCTTGCGGTCGGCGCCCGACGCAGCCTTGATGATCGCGCCCGCTTCGACCGACTTGTCGACCACGAACGCGAAGTCGCGCTTGACGGCCTGGAACGGCGAAAGCTCCAGCGCCGGCTTGGTGCGGGTGGCCTTCCTCTTCGGCTCAGGCATCGCGTCGATATAGACTTCGAAGCCGCAGAGCGCGCCCGACACATCGAGCGCTTCGAGCGCCGAGGGATGGAATTCCCCGAAATAGCCGAGAACGACCTTCGGGCCGATCTTGATCGTGCCGGCGCGGCCGGGGTGATACCATTCAGGACCGCCTTGCTCGATCTGGATGTTGCCCGTCGGCAGGCCGCAGGCTTCGATCACCGCCAGCGCATCGGCCTTGGCATCGAAGACGTCGACCGGCTTGCCGCCACCCTTGGAATTGTTCGACCACAGGCGGCCGGCGCCGGCAAGCGAGGCCGTGCCGCGGCGGATGCCGCCGGCAACGCGGCGCTGGCCTTCCGGCCTGTCGTTTTCGTAGGTGCCGGAGACTTCGAACATCGCGACGTCGCCATAGCCCTTGTCGGCATTGCGCTGTGCGGCAGTCAAAAGACCCGGCAACAGCGAAGGACGCATATCGGACATTTCGGCCGCGATCGGATTGGCGAGCTTGAGTGCCGCCGAGCCACCGCCAAAGAGCTTTGCCTGATCCTCGGGGATGAACGACCATGTCACGGCTTCCAGCATGCCGCGCGAGGCAAGCGCGCGTTTGGCCGTACGGGTGCGGATCTGCAGCGTCGTCAGGATCTTGCCGTTGATGGCCACACGGCTTTCCAGCGGCGCCGGCTTGATGTTGTCGACGCCGTGGATGCGCATGACCTCTTCGACGAGATCGGCCTTGCCGTCGACATCGGGCCGCCAGGAGGGGACGGCGACCGAAACGCGCGCGCCGGAACCGGACGCCTTGAAGCCGAGGCGCGTCAGGATCTGCACGCTCTCGTCGGTCGAGACTTCCAGACCGGTCAGGCGCTTGACCTCAGAGAACGGGAAATCGACGATCTTTGGCGTATACGCCTTGTAGCCGACGACATCGGCCTTGGCGGGCACGCCGCCGCAGAGTTCGAGAACGAGTTCCGTCGTGCGTTCGATACCCGGAACCATGTACTCCGGATCGACGCCGCGCTCGAAGCGGTAACGGGCGTCGGTGATGATGCCGAGACCGCGGCCCGACTTGGCGATGTTCATCGGATCCCAGAGAGCGGATTCGATCAGCACGTCCGTAGTATTCTCATCGCAGCCGGAATGCTCGCCGCCCATGATGCCGCCGATCGATTCGATGCCGTCGTCGTCCGAGATAACGACGTTGTTCGGATTGAGCGTGTACTCGCGCTGGTCGAGTGCTAGGACGGTTTCACCGTCCTTTGCCCGGCGAACAGTCAGATTGCCGGTGACCTTGGCGGCGTCGAAGACGTGCATCGGCCGCCCCTGGTCGAAGGTCATGTAGTTGGTGATATCGACGAGCGCGTTGATAGGACGCAGGCCGATGGCGGTGAGCCGTTGCTGCATCCATTTCGGGCTCGGGCCGTTCCGAACGCCGCGCACGAGGCGGAGCGCAAAGCCGGGGCAGAGCTTTTCGTCGTCGAGATCGAGCGTCACCTTGACGGGCGTTTCGCCTTCGACGGCAAAAGAAGGGGCAGGCCGCGTCTTCAGCGTGCCGAGGCCGGAGGCGGCCAGATCGCGGGCGATGCCGTAGATGCTGGTGCAGTCCGGACGGTTCGGCGTCAGGTTGATCTCGATCATGGGATCGTCGAGATGGGCATAGGCGGCGTAGCTGGTGCCGACGGGCGCATCCTGCGGCAGATCGATGATGCCGTCATGGCTGTCGGAGATCTGCAGCTCCTTTTCGGAGCACATCATGCCGTGGCTTTCGACGCCGCGAATGTTTCCGACGGCGAGCGTCACGTCGATGCCGGGAACATAGGTGCCGGGTGCCGCGAAGGCGCCGATCAGGCCGGCGCGCGCATTCGGTGCGCCGCAGACGACCTGGACGGGCTTGCCCGCGCCCGTGTCGACCGACAGAACCTTCAGGCGATCGGCCTGCGGATGCTTTTCGGCCGAGAGGACCTTGGCGATGACGAAGGGCTTGAACGCGGCCTTGTCGTCGACGTCCTCGACCTCCAGCCCGATCATCGTCAGGCGGGCGCAGATTTCATCGAGGGTGGCATCCGTTGCCAGATGATCCTTCAGCCAGGAGAGTGTGAATTTCATGATCTCAATCCTCCTTACGCGCTCAGGCCGCCGAACAAGGTCGGCATGTCGAGCGGGCGGAAGCCGTAGTGGGTCATCCAGCGAACGTCGGCGTTGAAGAAGTCGCGCAGGTCGGGCATGCCGTATTTCAGCATGGCGATGCGATCGAGGCCCATGCCCCAGGCGAAACCCTGATACTCGTCCGGATCAAGCCCGCCATGGCGCAGCACGTTCGGATGGACCATGCCGCAGCCGAGGATCTCCATCCAGTCGGTGCCTTCGCCGAACTTGACGATCGGGCCCGAACGGTCGCACTGGATGTCGACTTCGAAGGACGGTTCGGTGAACGGGAAGAAAGACGGGCGGAAGCGCATGGTCACGCTGTCGACCTCGAAGAAGGTCTTGCAGAACTCTTCGAGGACCCAGCGGATGTTGGCGACGTTCGCCTTCTTGTCTATGACCAGGCCTTCGACCTGGTGGAACATCGGCGAATGGGTGGCGTCCGAATCCTGGCGGTAGGTCTTGCCCGGGATAATGATGCGGATCGGCGGGCTCGAGGCCTCCATGGTGCGCACCTGCACCGGCGAGGTGTGCGTGCGCAGCACCTTGCGCTCGCCGTTCTCGTCCGGATTGAAGAAGAAGGTGTCATGCATCTCGCGGGCCGGGTGACCCTCCGGGAAGTTCAGCGCCGTGAAATTGTAATAGTCGGTCTCGACATCTGGACCTTCGGCGATCGAGAAGCCCATGTCGCCGAAGATCGCGGTGATCTCGTCGACGATCTGGCTGATCGGATGGATGCGGCCGCGCTCGGCAGGCGACGAGCGCACCGGGAGGCTGACGTCGACGGTCTCGGCCTTGAGGCGGGCATCGATCGCGACCTTCTTGAGGTCGGCCTTGCGGGCGTTGATCGCGTCCGTCACCGAGGTCTTCAGCGCGTTGATCGCGGCTCCGCGCATCTGCCGCTCTTCCGGCGACATGGCGCCGAGCGTCTTCAGCAGCTCGGACACCGAGCCCTTCTTGCCGAGCGCGCCAACGCGCACCGCTTCGATCGCGGGCTCATCTGCAGCGGCTGCCACATCAGACAGAAGTTGCTTTTCCAGAGTGTCGAGTTCGGTCATCTTTTCCTGCCTCACGGGGGCGTCAGTCTTGTCGATAATTCACGAAACATGCGTCAGATAGCTCGTCGCCACGATGAAACGTCGCAGATCACTACCCATGTGCACGCGGCCGATCAACCGGGCAGCCGATAAAAAGCCGCCCAGAAAGCCGGTAAGCTTGTGCAGCTCGGCAACGGCCTGCGGGGGTGCAACGTCTGCCCACGCCTTGTAAGCCCGATCATGCGTTTTCCTGCCCAGTTGCGCGCGTGTTGCCACCTGCAGAAAGAGCAGCCAAATATCGCGCGCCTGGGCGACCTCCAGCGGCATGACCGTGCCGGGCTCTTCCTCGAAATCCATGAAGCCGATGTGGCCCTCCTTGAGGAACATATCGCGCGGATAGGGGCGACCGTGGCACAGCCCCTTCGCATGCAGCCGGCCGAGTTCGGCCGCGCAATGGATCAGCATGTCGTCGTGCGCGGCGGCATCGACGTCAACGATCTCGTGCAGATACCGGTCGACCGTGCGTCCAGCATCGCTGAAGACCACGGCAGCGCCGGACGAATAGATGACACGCGCCGTCGGGACGTCGTGTGCGGAGAACTCCGCGATGCGGCGGATTTCGCGCTCCGCCATGCCTTCGTCACCGAGGACCGGCGACGGCCGCAGGAACGGCGCACGAAGAAGGTCGGCGATCGTCCGCTGAAGCGCGACCCACCGCGAGGCGCGCTCGGTGCCGTAGCGCTTGATCCAGACCGCACCACTCGACAGGACGACGCGCTCGACGCGCCCGGAGCCGCTGATGAGCGCCGATAGCAGGACGGGAACGTCCTCCTCGCGCAAGCCCCGATCGGCTATCAGATTTTCGAAATCGGTCGCCACGTCTTTCCGACGTCCTTGTCCAGTTGAAAACGAAAGAACCCGCGCAAGCATTGCCAGCGCGGGTTCCAAATCGTCGAAACGAGAGTCCGAATTGCGCCGGCTTAGTTGACGGCTGCTTCGAACTCGTTCTTCGTGCCGGCGTCCTTGAGGTACTCGAGAGCCTTCTTGGAGGCTGCGACGAGCGCGCCGAATGCTTCCGGCTCATGGATCGCCATGTCGGAGAGAACCTTACGGTCGACTTCGATGCCAGCCTTGTTCAGGCCGTCGATGAAGCGGCCGTAGGTCAGGCCGAATTCGCGGACAGCAGCGTTGATACGCTGGATCCAGAGAGCGCGGAAGTTGCGCTTGTTGACCTTGCGGTCGCGGTACGCGTACTGCTTGGAGCGATCGACCGCTGCCTTGGCCGTACGGATGGTGTTCTTGCGGCGGCCGTAGAAGCCCTTAGCCTGCTTCAGAACCTTCTTATGCTTGGCGTGAGACGTTACGCCTCTTTTTACACGTGCCATTTCATGATCTCCTTAATCTACAACGTTCGCGGAATAGTCTTAGAGACCGTTCGGCAGGTAGTTCTTCACGACCTTGCGGCCATCTGGTTCTGCGAGAACCATCGTGCCACGTGCATCGCGAATGAACTTGTTGCTACGCTTGATCATGCCATGGCGCTTGCCAGCAGCGGCGGCCTTGACCTTACCGGTTGCGGTGATCTTGAACCGCTTCTTGGCAGAGGACTTCGTCTTCATCTTGGGCATTTTGCTACTCCGTTTCTGTACCCCCTGCGCACTTCATCAAAGAAGCCTTCTCGCGATGTCCGGTTTTCCGGTCGTCGCAACAAGGTGCGGGAGCGTTCGTTGTTGATCTGCGGCTCCGGTGATGAACCGTTCCGCAAGCATTCGACACTGCCACGGCATGCCCTGCCGGTCAGTTCGGACGCGCGCTTATAACCGCAGCGCCATAAAAGTGCAACGGGGCGGACCGAGGAATCTTACCGGACCGGCTGCGGGACCCGACGATCGCCCAAAATACAAAAGCCGCCCTTGCGGACGGCTTTGATACGGTGGCGACGCGCCTTACTTTGGCGCGAGTACCATCATCATCTGGCGGCCTTCAAGCTTCGGCTCGGCTTCGACCTTGGCAAACTCCAGCGTGTCGGCCTTCACCTGCTGCAAAAGCTTCATGCCGAGTTCCTGGTGGGCCATTTCGCGACCACGGAACTTCAGCGTCACCTTGACCTTGTCGCCTTCTTCGAAGAAACGGCCCATTGCCTTCATCTTCACTTCATAGTCATGAGTGTCGATGTTCGGGCGCATCTTGATTTCTTTGACTTCAACGATCTTCTGCTTCTTGCGCGCCTCGGCGGCCTTCTTCTGGTTTGCATATTTCAGCTTGCCCAGATCGAGGATCTTGCACACAGGCGGTTCAGCATTGGGGGAAATTTCCACCAGGTCGAGGCCAGCTTCTTCAGCCATTCTCAGGGCCTGGTCGGTCGCCACGACGCCTAAATTCTGTCCTTCAGCATCGATCAGCTGAATTTTGGGAATGCGAATTTCCCGATTCGAGCGCGGCCCTTCCTTAACGGGCGCGTCGGTTTTAAAAGGTCTGCGAATGGTCGTATTCTCCTCGCGTTGTTTCGGATCGCTGCAGCAAGGTACCCCCCACCAAGGAGGGCAAACCTAGTTTCGCCGTCGCTGCAACGCAGTCATTAGCACGCTTTAGCGGAAAAATCACCCGCTGTCAGCCTGTCAAGAATCTGTTTTATAGGTCAAAACAACCGGAGTTCCGCCATGTCTGACGCAAATCTCGCTCATGATCACCAATTTCTGACCGTCGGAGACGGTGAGGCCGCCCGCGAGATTGCCTACATCGTGCGCCCCAGCGCCACGGCTGCGGCCGGCCCCGCGCTCGTCTGGCTGTCCGGATACCGATCCGACATGAGCGGAACCAAGGCGGTCGAGCTCGACAGGCTGGCGGCAGAAAGCGGGCTCGCCTGCATTCGGCTCGATTATTCGGGCCACGGGCTCTCCGGCGGGACCTTCGCCGACGGCACCATTTCACGGTGGCTCGAAGAAGCGCTTGCGGTCATTCTCCATGCCGGCCCGGCTCGCGCCATTCTGGTCGGGTCTTCGATGGGAGGATGGATCGCGCTTCGTCTCGCGAAGGAGCTTTCGAAGAAAGCCGGGGCGCCGGCGCTTGACGGAATGGTGCTGATTGCACCGGCACCTGATTTCACATCCGACCTCATCGAACCAAACCTCACCAAGAAAGAGCAGAAATCGCTGGCCGAGCGCGGCTTTTTCGAGGAACGGTCGGCCTACAGCCTCGAACCCAACATCTATACCCGCAGCCTGCTCGAGGACGGTCGCGAGAACCGCGTGCTGACGGGCATCATCGAAACCGGCTGCCCGGTGCATATCTTGCAGGGAATGAAAGATCCGGATGTTCCCTACCAGCACGCGATGAAGCTCGTCGAGCATCTTCCCGCAGACGATGTGGTCCTCACTTTCGTTCGCGATGGCGATCACCGGCTGTCGCGCCCACAGGACATCGACCGCATGCTGCAGGCGGTGAAAGGCCTCATTCGCTAACTCGACATCGAGGGGAACGGACGCGAAATCCTAACGCATTTTAACCATGTCCACCGCTTCTCACCCCTCCGCCAGAAGTATCGATTGACTCTCCGAGCGTCTCACCGTTAACTTTTTGTTAACAATATAAGGGCGATGCAAGGAACGGTGGGCGTGCGGATCAAGGGATTCCTGGTGGCCATGATGGCCATGTTTGCTATGTCGACAGCCGCGACGCCGGCTTCGACGAACACCCTCTCAATGGTGACCGGCGCCGCTACATCGCAGCCAATCGGCCACTACGAGTTCTGCCAGACCCATCACGATGAGTGCGGGGCAAACCGAATCACGGCCGCCGCCGAAATGTCGAACGAAAAGTGGGCGCTCATCCGCTCCGTCAATGGCACGGTCAACAACAGCATCACGCCTATGACGGACAAGGAAATCTACGGCAAGGATGAAGTCTGGGCCTATCCGACCACAGCCGGCGACTGCGAGGATTTTGCCCTCCTGAAGCGCCGCATCCTCATTCAGCGCGGTTTTTCGCCGGCAAATCTTCTGATGACCGTCGTTCGCAAGCCCGACGGCGAAGGTCATGCCATTTTGACGCTGCGCACGACGAAAGGCGACTTCGTCCTCGACAACCTCGCCTCCACCGTCAAGCCGTGGTTCGACACGCCCTATTCCTTCATCAAGCGCCAATCGAGCTACAATGCCGGCCGCTGGGTCACCATCGAGAATGGCCGTGACGTTCTGGTCGGCGCGCTGAAGTAGGCAGCGTAAGTTTGGATCAACAAAGGCCGGCGCCATGCCGGCCTTTTTCGTCGGCAGACGTCAACTATTTCCAATCAAGATGCCCGCGCCGAGAACAAGCCCGCCACCGACGACGACCTGGAATGCGGCGCGCAGGAACGGCGTTTCCATGAAGCGGTTCTGTATGAAGGCGATCGCCCAGAGTTCGAAGACGGCGATGACCACGGCAAGTGTCGTTGCCGTCAGGAAGTCCGGGATCAAATACGGCAGGGTGTGGCCGAGACCGCCCAGTGTCGTCATGATACCGCAGGCCAGGCCCCGCTTGATAGGCGAACCGCGCCCGGAGATCTTGCCGTCGTCGTGAGCGGCTTCGGTGAAGCCCATCGAGATACCCGCGCCGACGGATGCCGACATGCCGACCAGGAACGTCTGCCACGTGTCCTGCGTGGCAAACGCTGCCGCGAAAATCGGGGCCAGCGTCGAGACCGAGCCATCCATAAGGCCCGCCAGACCGGGCTGCACGTAGGTCAGCACGAACTGGCGCCGCACTGCCTTGTCCTCTTCCTGCCTTACCGCTTCAGGAGCGTGCTTCTCGCCGAGCATGCGCGTAATGTCCTCGTGGCCCTGCTCCGCGAGCGCCAGGTCACCCAGCAGCTGGCGCGTCTGCGCATCGGCAACGCGGCCCGCTGCCTCGACGTAGAACCGATAGGCTTGACGTTCCATGGCTTCGGCTTCGCCGCGGATCGTGTCCAGCGACAGGTTTCGCCGCAGCCAATCCGGCTTGCGTTCATAGAAGCCCCGGACGTGCTCCCGGCGGATCAACGTGATGCGTTCCCCGAAGCGTTGCCGATAGATCGCGATCAAAGACGTGCGGTGGGTATTTTCGACTTCGGCCATTTCTTCGAAGACCTTGGCGGAGGCCGGGTAGTCTGCCTTCAGCATCTCGGCATAGGCCAGATAGATCCGGGCATCATCCTCTTCGGATGCGATCGCGAGCGCCAGGATTTCCTGCTCCGACAGAGACTCGAAGGAACGTTTTGGTGATCTGAAAAGACGACTCAGCATGGCTTCCTCATTTTAGAATTATTCTAAAATATAGCGAGCCGAAATTGAGGTCAAGGCCATCGCTGCCGCAGCGCCGCAAGAGCCGTCTTCCGCGATCTGAGATCGGAGATCTGTCGGCATCCCCAAGAAGGCGCTTATAGTACAAAAACGAATGCGCCATCCGATGGAATGTAGACTTTTCTGCACGCAAAAGTATATTCAACTATTCTAACGGTAGGATTCAGCGCGAAACCAAAGAAAAAGCCGGTTGAATTTTGCAACTGTAGGGTTGAGATATTGAGAAACCTCGGCATAGTACAGGATGCAATTTATTGCTTCACAAGGGAACACTAAAGTGCCAGATCCGGTGGATATAATTGTCGGGCAGAACATCAGAACGCTTCGCGCGAAACGGCGGATCTCGCAGCTGGAACTGGGTGAAGCGCTCGGCCTGACATTCCAGCAAATCCAGAAATATGAGAAGGGCACCAACCGGGTGTCGGCGAGCAAGCTCCACCAGATAGCCGTGTTCCTGGGTGTGGATATATCGGCCTTGTTCGAAGGCGCCAACACGACTGCCAGACCGGGACTGAGCCCAGAGGCGTATGAACTGGGCGTCAGCTACGACAGGCTCCGCTCCACCGCAGGCAAGGAAGCGGTCAAAACCATTCTCGACCTGATGAGCGGCGAAGCCTATGCCTGAGGCCTTCGGGCCATGGCTCGGGTTTTGATAGCGTGATCAGTGCAGGTCACGCTCGTGCAGCGCGACGAGCAAGTCATCCTGCGTATCATGACCGGCATGGTACAGGTCGATCGCGATGCTGGCGATCGCAAGGCCTTGCTGGCTGCGAAGCTTGATATTGCGCTCTGCGCACCACGTGTAGAGTGCGCCCGCAAGTACGTCGACATCATCCGACTGCAAAGACATGGTGGCGGCTACCGTCATGGAAGTTGCCCTTGGTTTAATTTTTCCCCTGCCAGCATAGTGAATGCATTCGACGGCGCTGCAAAGCGCGATCCGATAGCTGCGTTAACGCAAGACAGATGAACCGCGTGACCTGTTTCAGAATGAAACGAAATGATGAACCGGACTACTCGGACGCCACCCTGAAACCGTCCTGCGAGAACGTGCAGGCTTCTATGGCGTCCAGCATCTTCTGGAATCGGGGATGGTCCCGGATCGAATCCAGATCCGAATCGTGCTCGAACCAGAGTATCTGGTAGCACGAGGACTGCGGCAGCAGCGCTTCGAGGATATCGAGCGCCGTATCGCACTCGTTCAACAGCGCGTAGACGCAAGCGACGTTATACTGGGCCACGATGTCGTCGGGGTCGATCGCCTGGGCGCGCTTTACCCACTCCTTGGCGCGTGCGTGATCGCCCATATGCGCCAAGGCAAGCGCGCCCCTGTGCGCCGGGCCGGCGTTCTCCGGATGGCTCTCCAAGGCGCGCTCGGCCCGTTCTATGCCGATGCGCGCCCAATTCTGTCGCTCCTCCTGAAGGCCGAGCGAACGGGAGGCGCTCATCAGATGGATGGGCGACAGGTAATCATCGGGGCGTATTTGCGATGCCCTCGTGAAGAAAGCGATCGCACTTTCGAATTTTCCCTGCATGAACAGGAAACGCCCATAGTGGAAATTGGCCTCATAAAGATCAGGCTCAAGCGCCAGGGCTTTCTCGAACTCGACCAGCGCTTGCTGGTCGCGCCCGTCCTGATGCAGCGCCAGGCCACGCGAGGCGTGCGCCTCGGCCAGATTCGGATCAAGCGCCAGCGCCTTGGCGGTGAGATCCAGAATGCCTTCGAGCGTATAATCCCCGGCGTGCCAATCCCGCAGAGCGGATTCGCAATCGGCAATACCGGCGTAGGCGCGAGCATAATCCGGGTCGAGCGCGACGGCGGTTGAGAACATCCGGCGCGCCATGAGCAGGTAGTGCCTCGTCCAGGTATGCGAAAACTGCCGGCCTCTCAGGTAGTAGGTGTAGGCTTCGACGTTGCGGGTCGGCTCCGTCGATATCGCCTGCTTTTCCTCCGGCAGCAGTTTGATCTTGAGTTGATCGACGATGGCATTTGTAATCTCGTCCTGAATGGCGAAAATGTCCGTCAGGTCGCGGTCAAAGCGGTCGGCCCACATATGCGTTCCGTTCCTCGCGTCAATCAGTTGTCCGGTGATGCGCACGCGCTCGCCGGCCTTGCGCACGCTTCCCTGCAGGACGAAGTTGACGCCGAGCTCGGCCGCAGCCTGCTTCACCTGCACCGACTTTCCCTTGTAGGTGAACGCCGTGTTTCGCGCGACCACATAGAGGTTCGAAATCTTCGAGAGGTCGGTGATGATGTCTTCCGTGATACCGTCGGAGAAATACTCCTGTTCCGGATCGCCGCTCATGTTGGTGAAGGGCAATACGGCGACCAGTTGCTTGTGCTTCTCCTTGGCTGCCGCGAGCGCTGCCTCGTTGACCTTGAGAGGCAAGGCGCGCTTGGCAGAGATCGCATAGACCCTGACGGGTTTTTCGATGTTCTTCAGCGCATACTCGCCCCTGTCCTCGAACGACAGGCTGAGCCGCGTTCCCACATGATCCCTGGCGGAAGCAGAAATCGCTATGCCTCCTGGGTCGGCAATCGCTTCCAGGCGCGCGGCAACGTTGACGCCGTCGCCGAAAATGTCGCCGTCCTCGACGATCACGTCACCGAGATGTATGCCGATTCGAAATTCGATGCGCTGATCGTCGGCTACCGTCTTGTTGCGTTCGGCCAGGGCCCGCTGCATTTCGCTGGCGCAGGCAACCGCGTTGACGATGCTGGAAAACTCCACCAGCATGCCGTCGCCCGTCAGCTTGACGATACGCCCGCGGCAATGCGCTATCTTCGGATCAACAACCTCGCTGCGGCAGAGTTTCACCGCATCCAGCGTTGCCTGTTCGTCAGTAGTCATCAACCGGCTGTAACCGACGATCTCGGCTGCGAGAATAGCTGCAAGACGGCGTTCCAAGTGAACCTCGGCGCTGGCTGAACAATCACGGGTGAAGTCTATTCTATTATAAACCTATACCGATAGATTTAGACTCAATTAATAGAGAGCTTAAAAATACAAAAGTCGAGTCTCTTCGACAAGAACATGTCTGATTGTTGCATCGACAAAATAGAAAGGCCCGGCTGAAACAACCGGGCCTTGGAAATGAAAGCGGACATCCGGCATCAGTTCTCGAAGAATTCCTTCATCCGGGCAAAGAAGCCCGTCGACTGCGGGTTGTTCTCCTTCGAAGACAACTCTTCAAACTCCTGCAACAGCTCGCGCTGGCGCTTGGTGAGTTTCTGCGGCGTCTCGATTTGGATCTGGATGTAGAGATCGCCCGTCTGCGCCGAGCGCAGAACCGGCATCCCCTTGGCCTTGAGGCGGAATTGCTTGCCGGCCTGCGTGCCTTCCGGCACGGTCACCCGCGACTTGGTGCCGTCGAGGGTCGCCACGTCGAATGTGCCGCCAAGCGCTGCCGTCGTCATGGAGATCGGGATGGCGCAATAGAGGTCGGCCCCGTCGCGCTGATAGAACTCATGCGGCTTGACGGAGAGGAAGATGTAGAGATCGCCTGCCGGTCCGCCACGGGTGCCGGCTTCGCCTTCGCCCTGCAGACGGATCCGCGTGCCGTCCTCGATGCCCGACGGGATGTTGACGGAGAGCGAACGCTCTTCCGTCACACGGCCCTGGCCGTGACACTTGGCGCAGGGATCGGGAATGATCTGGCCGCGGCCATGGCAGGTCGGGCAGGTGCGCTCGATCGAGAAGAAACCCTGCGCCGCGCGAACACGACCCGACCCCTGGCAGGTGCCGCAGGTCTTCGGCTGCGTGCCAGGTTTCGCGCCGGAACCGGAACAGACGTCGCAGGTGATCGACGTCGGAACGCGGATCTGCGCGGTCTTGCCGGAGAAGGCTTCCTCCAGCGAAATTTCCATGTTGTAGCGAAGGTCGGCGCCGCGTTCGCGTCCACCTGCCGAGCGCTGCCGCTGTCGGCCGCCGCCCATCATCTCGCCAAAGATGTCCTCGAAGATGTCGGAGAAGCCACCGCCGGCGAAACCACCGCCGCCGCCGCCCATCCCGCCATGCTCGAACGCTGCGTGACCGTAGCGGTCGTAGGCTGCCCGCTTCTGCGGATCCTTCAGCGTCTCGTAGGCCTCGTTGATTTCCTTGAACTTGTGCTCGGCGCTGTGGTCGTCCGGATTCTTGTCCGGATGGTACTTCATGGCCAGCTTGCGGAAAGCGCTTTTCAGCTCTTTTTCGTCCGCCGTCTTGGCGACACCCAGCGTTTCATAAAAATCGGCTTTTGCCATTAAGGATCAGACCCCGGAAATGGATATCCGGCTGCCATGGTGAGCAGCCGGAATGTCAGTTTCAAGCTTGACCGGCAGGTCGCTTACGCGGACTTCTTGCGGTCGTCGTCCTTGACTTCTTCGTAGTCGGCATCAACGACATTGTCGTCGCCGCCTTCCGCGGAGGCATCTGCCGAGCCACCTTCGGCCTGCTGGGCCTCATAGATCGCCTGACCGAGCTTCATGGAGACTTCCATGAGGGTCTGGGTCTTCGCCTTGATGTCTTCAGCATCCGGGTCGGCTGCTTCGGTAGCAGACTTCAACGCTGCGATCGCATCGGAGATCGCCGTGCGATCGGCTTCGGAAACCTTGTCGCCGTAATCCTTCAGCGACTTCTCGCTGGAGTGGACAAGGCTTTCAGCCTGGTTCTTGGCTTCCACGCCTTCGCGACGCTTCTTGTCGGATTCGGCATTGGCCTCGGCGTCCTTGACCATCTTTTCGATGTCGGCGTCGGAGAGACCACCGGAAGCCTGGATGCGGATCTGCTGTTCCTTGCCGGTGCCCTTATCCTTGGCAGACACCTGCACGATGCCGTTGGCGTCGATATCGAAGGTGACTTCGATCTGCGGCATGCCGCGCGGAGCCGGCGGCAGGCCGACGAGGTCGAACTGACCGAGCAGCTTGTTGTCGGCAGCCATTTCGCGCTCGCCCTGCGAAACGCGGATGGTGACGGCCTGCTGGTTGTCGTCAGCGGTCGAGAAGGTCTGCGACTTCTTCGTCGGGATAGTGGTGTTGCGCTCGATCAGACGCGTGAAGACGCCGCCCAGGGTTTCTATGCCGAGAGACAGCGGGGTTACGTCGAGGAGCAGAACGTCCTTGACGTCACCCTGCAGAACGCCGGCCTGGATGGCGGCGCCGAGCGCAACCACTTCATCCGGGTTTACGCCCTTGTGCGGCTCCTTGCCGAACAGCTGCTTGACGACTTCCTGGACCTTCGGCATGCGGCTCATGCCGCCCACGAGAACGACCTCATCGATTTCAGCCGGCGTGACGCCTGCATCCTTCAGGGCCGCCTTGCACGGTGCGATCGTGCGTTGAACCAGATCGTCGACCAGGCTCTCGAGCTTGGCGCGCGTCAGCTTCAGCGTCAGGTGCTTCGGACCGGTCGCATCAGCGGTGATGAACGGCAGGTTGATTTCGGTCTGCTGGGCAGACGACAGTTCGATCTTCGCCTTTTCCGCAGCTTCCTTGAGGCGCTGCAGGGCAAGCTTGTCGCCCTTGAGGTCGATGCCGTTGTCCTTCTTGAACTCGCCAACGAGATATTCGACGAGACGCATGTCGAAGTCTTCACCGCCAAGGAAGGTATCGCCGTTGGTGGACTTCACTTCGAAGACGCCGTCGCCGATTTCGAGGATCGAAATATCGAAAGTACCGCCACCAAGGTCGTAGACGGCGATCGTCTTGCCTTCCTTCTTGTCGAGACCGTAGGCAAGCGCTGCCGCCGTCGGCTCGTTGATGATCCGGAGAACTTCAAGACCAGCGATGCGGCCTGCATCCTTGGTTGCCTGGCGCTGCGCGTCATTGAAATATGCGGGAACGGTGATGACGGCCTTTTCAACCTTTTCACCGAGATAGGATTCGGCGGTTTCCTTCATTTTCTGAAGGATCATCGCGGAAATCTGTGCGGGGGAATAACCCTTGCCCTGGGCTTCGACCCATGCATCGCCGTTGTCGCCCTTGACGATGTTGAACGGTACGAGGCCCTTGTCCTTTTCGACGGTCGGATCTTCGTAGCGGCGGCCGATCAGGCGCTTGACAGCGAAGAGGGTATTCGTCGGGTTGGTGACCGCCTGGCGCTTTGCCGGCTGGCCGACGAGGCGTTCGCCGTCATCGGAAAATGCCACCATCGAAGGCGTCGTGCGCGCACCTTCGGCATTCTCAATGACCTTCGCGTCCTTGCCGTCCATGACCGCGACGCAGGAATTCGTTGTTCCAAGGTCGATACCAATTACTTTTGCCATGTCATTCTCTCCTTGAAGCAAGCTGTCGGAACCCCGAGAAGGCATTTCGCTGACAGCCCCTTACGGGATTGGTCTTTAAGATTAACGCAATCGTGATTGCGGTGATGCGGCGTATATAAGGAGCGGTTTTCGCGACTGCAAGGCGGGAAATAGGCTGAAAACCGGCAAAACGAGCCTACGACAATTAATTTTCACAGAGGCGGGATCAGCACATTTTTTCTTTCGCGGCTGTGCCGCTATTGGCCCATGATCAGGTCGAGAAGCGTCGTGCGACGAGGACGCCCCGAAGGAGCCTCTTCGGCGCTGCCGATATCGCCCGGAGGAACAGCGTCTCCATAGCCATAGCGGCCGTCCTCTGCGATATCGGCGGGCGGAACCGGACCGCCGCCATCCGGGGAAAGCGGCTGCCGCCCGGGACGGGACGGCGCCTGCGGATACTGGCTTTCCGAGCCGCCGAAAACGCCGGAAATGATATTGCCGATGGTGGTCCGCTCCTGGGCAGGCTGCTGCATGCCGGGTTCGGCCGAGACCATCGGCTGGCCGCTGCCGCTCAGGGCGCCCGGGTCGCTCATGAACTGGCCGCTGCCGAAGAGCGGGGCTGGCGACAGTCCCTTGTGGGCGGCAGTCATGAATTCCTGCCAGGCCTTGGCCGGCAGGCCGCCGCCCGTCACCTTCTTCATCGGCTTGCCGTCATCATTGCCGAACCAGACACCGGTGGTCAGATTGCTGGTGAAGCCGACGAAGAGCGCGTCGCGCGAGTTCTGGGTGGTGCCGGTCTTGCCGGCCGCCTGCCAGCCCGCCAGCTTGGCGCTCCTGCCGGTGCCCTGATCGATCACGCCCATCATCATCGCGTTCATGTTGGCGGCGATCGTCTCCGAAAGGACACGCGGCGGGCTGTCGTAGGTGTTCTCGTAAAGCACCTTGCTGCCATCGGCCGTCGTGACGCGGCGAATGACGTGCGGCGTCGCCTTGTAGCCGCCGTTCATGAAGGCCGCATAGGCGCCGGTCAGTTCCATGAGCGACACTTCCGAGGTGCCAAGCGCGATGGAGGCATTGGGCTGCAATTCCGACTCGATACCGAGGCGATGCGCCAGCTTGATCACCTGGTCAGGGCCGTCGTACATCACCAGCTGGGCGGCCACGGTGTTCAGCGATTTTGCCAGGGCGGTAGCGAGCGTCACCTCGCCGTTGTATTTCTTCTCGTAATTTTCCGGCGTCCAGTCGCCGATCCGGATCGGAGCGTCGTTGAAGACGGAAAATGGCGTCAGGCCCTTTTCCAGGGCCGCGGCATAGACGAACGGCTTGAACGACGAGCCCGGCTGGCGCTTGGCCTTCACCGCGCGGTTGAACTGGCTGTCGGCATAGTCGCGGCCGCCGACAAGGGCGCGAATTGCGCCTGTGCCGTCGAGGGAAACGAGCGCTGCCTGCGAGGCGTCGAGCTTCGCACCGTCCTTGTTCAGCACGTCGGTCAGGGACTGCTCGGCGCGTTTTTCCAGCCCCTTGTCGATGGTGGTGTCGACGACGACGTCCTCCTTGACGTCACCGATGAGGCCGGGCAGCTGGTCCATCACCATATCTGCGACATAGTGGCCGGCGCCGGACCAATAGCGCTTTGCCTTGGCCGGCGTCTGCGACATCGCCGTCTTGACCTCGTCGCCCGATATGTAGCCCTGATCGCGCATCGCCTGGAGCACCACCTGCGCGCGGGCATTGGCCGCTTCCGGATCGCGTGCGGGCGACAGGCGCGACGGTGCCTTGACGAGGCCGGCAAGCAGCGCCGCCTCACCGAGGTTCACATCCCGTGCGGACTTGTTGAAATAGCGACGCGACGCCGCCTCGACCCCATAGGCGTTCGAACCGAAAAACACGCGGTTCAGATACATCGCGAGGATCTGGTCCTTGGTGTATTTCTGCTCGAGCCACAGCGCCAGCAGCACCTCCTGCACCTTGCGCTCCAGGGTGCGATCCGGCGACAGGAAGAGGTTCTTGGCGAGCTGTTGGGTCAGGGTCGAGCCCCCCTGAACCATGTGGCCGGTGGTGATATTGGTCACAAAAGCGCGGGCCAGTCCGAGGGGATCCACGCCGAAATGGGAATAGAAGCGGCGGTCCTCGATCGCGACGATGGCTTCGGGAATGTAGGGCGACATCTCCTCAAGCGCGAGCGCCTCGCCGCCGGTAGTGCCGCGATTGGCAATGACGCTGCCGTCGACGGCGGTGATCTTCACGTTCGGGGGACGATCGGGGATGGCCCAGGTGCTGGCGCTCGGCATACGCGAGCCGTAGTAGACGACTAGGCCCGTCACCCCGATGCCGGCCCAGATACCAAGCACGATGCACCAATAGACCATCCTGCGGATAAAACCGAAGAAACCGCCGCCTTCGCGCTCGCGCGGCTGCCGGCGCTTGCGACGCTCGGGCTGGCGGGATCGCGGCGACTTCGATGCCGGCCGTTTTGCAGCCCGCCCGCCGGCCACGCGGTCGTCGGCGTCGAGCGCGAAATCATCGTCATCGTCGCGGCTGTCGCGGCCACTGAAGGACGGCTCGATTCTATCGCGTGATCTGCCTCTGCCTGCCATCTAGGACCGGTCGAACTCCATTTTTGCCATGCAAACCCGATGTTTGCGGCGTCCGCCCTCAACCGGACGGTTCTCTACCCGGTTGAACTTTAAATGAGGCGATTTAAGGGGTGGTTAAGAAGTCGTTAGGCACGCACAACGGCTTTCAAATCCAGCCCTCGGAGATGGAAACGGCGCAAATTTTCGCCGCAATAATGCCCAGTTTGGTTCAGCCTCCATTCACCTGCCGAGCCTTCTAATCGCGAAGCAAGGGACTTGCAGAACAGAGGTGTAGAGATGCGCATGACAACGATCGCCTTGGCGATTGCAATGAGTGGATTTGGCGTTTCAATCGCCGAAGCAATGCCGATCGCGCCAGTGGAAAGCGGTGCGACCAAGAATGCCGTGCTTGTCGATTATGCCTGCGGACGCGGTTATCACCTGACGCCCTGGGGCAATTGCCGACCGAACTGGAGGCAGCCACCGCCGCCACGCTACGGCTGGCGCTACGAGCGCTCCTACGGATGGGGTGATCGTCCGCCTCCACGCCGCGGCTGGGACGACGACCGATCATGGGGTCGTCGCCCACCCCCATGGATGGGAGAGGGCTACGGTCGTTATTGACCGTCGGCATTGACCTAGACGTCGGCAAGCATTCAACGAGGCCCGGCAGTTTGTCCGGGCCTTTTTACTGGCCGCATCGAGCCACGTAATTTTAGCATGGCTGCCATTCGTTGCGACCGTCACAAATCTGACATATAGCCAGCCGACTTGCGCCTAAGATTAGCGCAGCACGCGCAATATGTAGGCACACATGACCATTGATTCTGCAACCACCGACGAGTTCAGGCCCCGCGAAATCTGGAGCGTCCAGGAGTTTGCGCGCCGATATCGCCTGACCAAGATGGAAGAGAGCCGCCTCAAGATGCTGTACGGTCCGGTCGCGGAGATGCGCGACCTGATGGCTGGACGGGAGAAATCTGTTTCTGCCTGGTGAGCGGGAACCATTAGCGCGCGGATGAATTTCAGATGTAGCGAAGCATATTGAAGCTTCGTCGTTGATCGGCCCTCTCCCCTCAAACGAGCCGATCGAAATTAGGCCCGGAGTCTCCCTAGAGCGCCGGGCTTTTCTGTGTCTCGAAGCAGAGGGTGCGAAACAAGAAGGGGGCGATCTTGCGACCGCCCCATTCGTCTTACTGCCTGTTTGGATCGCAGGATGGGTCGCCGGGCTGGCATGCCGGCGGCCCCCGATGATCGCGGCGGCGGCCTTGATTGGCGCCGTCATCTTGCTGCGGCGGCCGCTGGAAATTTCCACGATCATGATCGCGAATGCGCTGGTTCTCACCCCGATCGAACTGGTTTCGATCTCGAGTGAACTCCGGCGGCCGATTGTCGGGCCGACGATCAGGGCCGCGGTCAGCGTTTGGACGACGATCCGGCTGGCCATTGAAATCCGGCCGCCAGTCAGGATTGCGGTTGTTGTCCGGCCGGCGATCCGGGCCTCGCCCGAAGTCCGGCTGGGGACCGGGACCACGGTCGAAGCCGGGGCGCGGTCGCCCGGGGCGGTCGAAATCCGGGCCGCGATCGGGCCTGACGATGGCCGGGCGGTCATAGACGGGATTACGGCGCCAGCGATCGCGATCGCGGTAAAAATCGCGGTTGCGATAATAGCGGTCCCAATAATTGCCGACGCTAAAGACAACGGTCGGGATCCCCAACGGGCGGTAGTATTCCGGCCCGACATAGACGCGACGTTCCTGGTAGAGAGCCTGCACGTAGCGTCCGGCGACCCAGCCGCGCCCGCCGTAAAACTCGACGTCACACCATGGAACATCTGCAAGGCAGCCGTGGATCTCAACCGATTCGCCGGCGGGAATAACGGTGACGGACGGATATTGCGTACTCGGCCCTGCACGCATGTTGACGTTGGCCGTCGCAAAGCCGTCCGCCGCTTCGGCAATGGCCGGAGACAGCAAGAATGCGGCTGCGGCTGCGATTTTCATCAATCTGGTCTTCACACTTTCACTCCCTGCTGATGCAGCCCGTCTGCGCCGCACCGAAACGTTCCGGGCGGGCATCCGCCCGCCAAAGGACAAATGTAGAGTGCCTGCCGCCAATCGCTCGACGGCAATCATTCAGCTTTGTCTTTCAATGACTTATATGGATGGTTCGATGAACCCAGCTTGAATGGCGAAATTTGCCGCCAGCCCTTGAAAGCGGACCCGGGCATACCGATATAAGGTCCATAGATTGCAGCTGTCGAAATGCTGTGCGCGCCTAGCGTTTGCCGATTTCGACAACTTGATCCGGATAAGACGTTAACGATTCGTTAACCTTTCGGGATCAGTCTAGCTGCAGTATTCGCTTCCTCCTTGACCACGGATGTACTGGCATCGATGCGAAGCGAATGACGAAAGGCCGGTTTCATTCCGGCCTTTTTGTTTTCATGGCGCACCGGTGAAGATCGGCGCGCCTTTTTTTGTCTCAAGCGGCCGCCAGTGCGGCCAGGATGCGGATCCAGGAGCGGATACCCTTGTGGTAGGACGCGAGCTCGTACTTTTCGTTGGGTGAGTGGATGCGATCGTCGCTGAGGCCGAAGCCGACCAGCAGTGACTCCATGCCGAGCATCTTCTGGAAATCGCCGACGATCGGGATGGAGCCGCCCATGCCGATGACGACCGCGGGCTTCGGCCATTCGTCGGAAAGTGCGGTCTTGGCCTTGGTGAGCACCGGCGAATCGTAGGAGAGATGTATGGCAGGCGAGCCGCCGTGCGAATGAAACTCGACCGAGCAATCGGCCGGAATCTTCGACCTGATATAAGCGCGGAAGCTCTCGCGAACGGCATCGGGGTCCTGCGTGCCAACCAGACGGAAGGAGACCTTGGCAGATGCCTTGGCCGCGATCACGGTCTTGAAGCCTTCGCCGGTATAGCCTCCCCAGATGCCGTTGACCTCAGCCGTCGGGCGCGCCCAGGTCAGCTCCAGTACGGATCGCCCTGTCTCGCCCGCGGGGATGGAAAGGCCGACCTCGCCCAGAAAGGTCTCGGCTGTATTGCCGAGCGTCTCCCATGACGCCTTGACGTTGGAAGGGGTTTCTTCGACCCCTTCGTAGAAGCCTTCCAGGGTGATGCGACCGGTTTCGTCATGCAGGCCGGCAAGTGCGGCCGTCAGGACATGGATCGGATTTGCGGCCGCGCCGCCAAACAGGCCTGAATGCAGGTCGCGATCGGCGGCCGTGATGACCACCTCTTCACCTACCAGACCGCGAAGCGCGGCGGCAATCGCCGGAGTATCACGATCCCACATGCTGGTATCGCAAACGAGCGCGTAGTCCGCCTTCAGCTCGTCCGCATTGGCCTCCAGGAACGGCTTCAGCGACGGCGAACCGGATTCTTCCTCGCCTTCGAAGAGAATGGTGATGCGGCAGGGGAGCGCGCCTTTCACGTCCTTGTAGGCGCGGCAGGCCTCGAGGAAGGTCATGAGCTGACCCTTGTCGTCAGCTGTCCCGCGGCCGGTGAGCACCTTGCGGCCATTGCTGACATCCTTGATCGACGGCTCGAACGGGTCGTTTTCCCACAGCTCGATCGGATCGACCGGCTGAACGTCGTAATGTCCGTAAAAAAGCGCATGCGGCGCATCGGCCGCCGCCCCTTCATGATGCGCGACCACCATGGGATGACCGGGCGTGTCACGCACCCTCGCTTCGAAACCCAACGTCTCGAGGTAGGCCACGAGCCATTCAGCCGCCTTGCGGCACTCGGCCCTGTAGGCAGGATCGGTCGAAATCGACTTGATCCGCAGAAGCTCGAACAGCTTTTCGAGGCTCGATGTCAAATTCTCGTCCGCGCGTGCAAGTACCGGCGTTACATCAGTCATTTCCGACTCCTTTCGAAATTCGGCCGGACGATAGACCAAAGGCCCATCGCTTTCGAGGTCAAAAACGAGACTGAGGCGCGATAGTCGAGGGGCTTGCGACGTGTACTAGAGGGGGAAGTCCGCTTCGCAAACTGCAATTTACAGTTATTTAGCTACCGCTTGATAAGCTTTATATGTTCATTGCATGAGGTGACCTATGTTCTCTGTAATCAGCTGCATTCGTGACCACCACGACTGGCGCCTGGTGGTTGCTGCGGTCGTCGTTTGCCTGATCGGCAATCTCACTGCCATGCTGCTTCTGTTCCGCGCTCAGCAATGCGATCGGGCACAGCGGCGAAACTGGATCATCGCCTCGGCTTTCGCCTGCGGCGTGGGAATATGGGCAACACACTTCATCGCGATGTTGGCCTACGATGGGGGCTACACGATCACCTATGGGGTGGGCATGACCACACTCTCGGTGGTGCTGGCCATAGGCGTATCACTGGTTGCAATCCTTGTCGCATCCGAAGCAACAAACCTATACGCCTTCATCTCGGGCGGTGTGCTGATGGCGCTCGGAATCGGCGCGATGCATCTGACGGGCATGCACGCAATCAAGGCGCCGATGGATATCGTTTACGATCCCTATGCAACGCTTACAGCACTTTTCATCGGCGCCCTGCTCGCGAGCACGGCCTTTCTTCTCTTTCAGAAGCTCAGAGGCGCGCGCCGGCTGCTGCTGTCGGCGACGGCGATGGTGCTGGCGATATCCGCCATGCATTTCATATCCATGAGCAGCATCCGGCTTATCCCGCAACCCGATATCGCCGCCACGGCAGCGATACTGGAAACCAAGACGCTGGCCTCGCTCGTCATCGGGGTCTCGACCACTCTTATCCTTGCCGCCCTCGGCGCCGTGTTCCTTGCAAGCCACCTGACTGATTTGAGGGGTCTGGCAAACGCCTCCATGGAAGGGCTTCTCGTCCTTCGCGAAGGCTTGATCATCGACGCCAACGAACGCTTCCAGGACATGTCAGGCTGGCAACTGGCCGAATTGCGTGGAAAGCAGCCCGACGCAATTTTGGTTCATTTAGACAGCACGTCCACGACCGCCAATCAGGAAACGCTGCTGACGACCAAGGCCGAGCTTGAAGTCCCGATCGAGGTCATGATCCGAAGAATGATCTATCGCGGCCGGAATTGCGAAATCCTGGCGGTACGCGACCTGACAGAGCGCAAGCGCGCCCAGCAGATGATCGAGCATCTCGCACAACACGATGTGCTGACGGGGCTGCCGAACCGATCGCTGTTCGATACACGCATTCGTCAGGCGATCCAGGTTGCCCAGCGCAAGCACGCAGAGGTCGCCGTTTTCTATTTGGACCTCGATCGGTTCAAAGCGGTCAACGATATCTTCGGTCATGCCGAAGGCGATCGCATCCTCTGCAAGATTGCCACAATCCTGCAGCGCGCAACCGAAGACATGACAACTATCGCGCGACTTGGCGGCGACGAGTTCGCAGTCATCCAGACCGGCCAGCCGCAACCCGACGGAGCGCGCAGGCTGGCCGATCTGATCCTGGACGGCGTGGGGGCAGAGATGGATGTTGTCCGCGATCCGACCGCTGTCGGGATCAGCATGGGCATTGCCATCTACCCTGCCGATGGCGCGACCGCGGAACAATTGTGCTGCAATGCCGACACGGCGCTCTATCGTGCCAAGCATGCCGGTCGAGGGAAGGCCTGTTTCTTCGATGCGGAGATGGATGCAACCGTCCGGGCGAGACGCGAGATCGAAAACGAGCTTCGGCACGCCATCACCCGCAACCAGCTCTACGTCCACTACCAGCCGATTCTCGAGAGCAGGACCGGCGCGATAGGCGGCTACGAGGCTCTCATGCGATGGAACCGACCTGGACACGGCACAAGCGAACCGGATGTCTTCATCACCATAGCCGAAGAAAGCGGCGTTATCGTTCAGCTGGGCGAATGGGTGCTGCGGGAGGCCTGCATTGAAGCCGCGCGTTGGCCGCAGCCGTTGTCGATTGCCGTCAACGTTTCTCCGGTGCAATTCATGCTTGCGAACTTCTACGACAGGGTTGCGAGTATCCTCCAGGAAACCGGACTTGCGCCGCAAAGGCTGGAACTGGAGATTACCGAGGCAGCCTTTGTGAGAGACAGAAAGGCCACCGTTTCAACGCTGATGCGCATGCACGAACTCGGCATACGGATCGTTATGGACGACTTCGGGACGGGCTTCTCCTCGCTGTCGAACCTGCGCGCGCTTCCCTTCGACAAGATCAAAGTCGACAGGAGCTTCACCGGCATACTCGAGCACGACGCGGCAGCGCGCTCGATCGTTCGGGCAATCATCGGGCTCGGCCACAGTCTCGGCATCCGGGTGGTGACAGAGGGCGTCGAAACAGAACTGCAGCGCCAGATCGTCATCAACGACGGATGCGAACAAATCCAGGGCCTTCTCCTCGGCAAACCTGATATCGAGCCCAGCGTCAAGATGGCGGCGCGCGCCAACTTTCTCGCGCGGACCGATACGGACGAGCCGATCCTCATGCATGCGCAGCCGGGATCGACCTGGACGTAGGCCGCCTCAAAGCTTCTTCATAGCTTCTTGGCATTCGCCAGAAGGCGGCGAATGTACTCGAGCGTCAGCTCGCGCTCGAACGCCTTGAACCCCTCGAAAAGCGCCAGATCGGCCTCGCGTGCCGCTTCTATCGCGTCGCCTTGCATGCCCTTTGCCTTGCCGGTGAGAAAGACGAGCTGGGCGCGCTTGTCGGATGGGTGGGGACGACGATCGATGAGGCCGTCGCGCTCCATGCGCGCGAGCGTATTGGCCATCGTCGCCTGCTCGATGTCGACGCGAGCCAGCAACTGCTTCTGCGTTAACCCGTCCTCGGCCCAGAGTTCGAGCAGAATCGGGAATTGTCCGGGTGAGAAACCAAGCCTTGCCGCGCGCTGTTGCAGCGAGCGAGCAAAGCCCTTGGCCAGTTGGCTGGCAAGATAGGCTCCCGAGTCCATTCGATCAGATCCCATTTTTCTCAGTTAGGCGCAAAACGCCGCCGCGAGCAATGCAACAAATCGCATGCGATGCATCAAACAATGTTCATCGTCATTCATACAGCTAGAGATAGAGCAGAAAAACAAAGCCGCCATAGCCTGGAGGTTGGCTATGACGGCTTGAAAATGGGGACAAAGGCCCGGAGAGGGGATTAGGCCTTTGTCCAAGTCTAACGCGGCGGGGGACGAGCCGGCTATCAGACCCTCGACGCGATCAATGATCAGCGTCGGTAGTCATTATTTGTGATCCCGAATGTGGCTTTTCAAGGGAGATTTATTATTTGACTATTACATTTTAGTAACAGTTTGGTGAGGCGCGATCTTTTCGCCAGGAACTTTATATGGACCTTGCCATGGCGCCGCGCTATCCATGCGCCATGAAAAAAGGCGATCATCTTTTCCTTGTCGACGGCTCCGGTTTCATCTTTCGAGCCTTCCACGCACTTCCACCCCTGACGCGCAAATCCGACGGCTTGCCTGTCGGCGCCGTATCGGGCTTCTGCAACATGCTGTGGAAGCTGCTGACCGACGCCCGCGATACGTCTGTCGGCGTGACGCCGACGCATCTCGCGGTCATCTTCGACTACTCCTCGAAAACCTTCCGCAAGGATCTGTACGACGCCTACAAGGCCAATAGATCAGCGCCGCCGGAAGAGCTCATTCCGCAGTTCGGGTTGATCCGCCAGGCGACGCGCGCCTTCAATCTGCCCTGCATCGAGACCGAGGGCTTCGAGGCCGACGACATCATCGCCACCTACGCCCGCCAAGCTGAAGCGCTTGGCGCCGATGTGACGATCGTGTCGTCGGACAAGGATCTGATGCAGCTGGTGAGCGCGAACGTCCACATGTACGACAGCATGAAGGACAAGCAGATCGGCATCCCCGACGTCATCGAAAAATGGGGTGTGGCGCCGGAAAAGATGATCGACCTGCAGGCGATGACCGGCGACTCGGTGGACAACGTGCCCGGCATCCCCGGCATCGGCCCGAAGACCGCGGCACAGCTGCTTGGCGAATACGGGGACCTCGATACGCTGCTTGAGCGCGCGACCGAGATCAAGCAGGAGAAGCGCCGCCAGACGATTATCGAGAATGCCGACAAGGCGCGCCTTTCGCGCGAACTCGTGCGGCTGCGCACCGACGTGCCGATCGATCTCGCCGTCGAAGACCTTATCCTCGAGCCACAGAACGGGCCGAAGCTGATCGGCTTCCTGAAGGCGATGCAATTCACGTCACTGACGCGCCGCGTTGCAGAAGCCTGCGAATGCGACGCCGGCGCCATCGATCCCGTCGACGTGCCCGTCGAATGGGGCGCCAGTGCACGCGGTCCCGATCTCGACGCGGCCGAACCCGAGCCCGTTGCCGGCGGCATTCCGGCTATTGAGGGGCAGTCGGTGCCGGTGCCGGCAAAGCCGAACGGCGAGAGCAGCGGCGGCGAGGGAACGTTCCCGCCCGGCGATCTTGTCAGGGCCCGCGCCGAGGCGTTCGCCGCCCTGCCCTTCGACCACTCACGCTATGTCACCATTCGCGACCTCGCGACCCTCGATGCTTGGATCGCAGCCGCCCGCGACACCGGGATCGTCGCCTTCGATACGGAGACCACCTCTCTCGACGCCATGCAGGCGGAGCTTGTCGGTGTCTCGTTTGCCATCGCCGAGAACGGCCAGAACCCAACCGGCACGAACATTCGCGCGGCCTACGTTCCGCTTGCCCACAAGACCGGCGTCGGCGATCTGCTGGGCGGCGGCCTGGCCGAAAACCAGATCCCGATGCGAGATGCCCTGCCACGGCTGAAGGCGCTGCTGGAGGACGAATCCGTACTGAAGATCGCGCAGAATCTGAAATACGACTACCTGCTGATGAAACGCTATGGCGTCGAGACGAAGAACTTCGACGACACCATGCTGATCTCATATGTGCTCGACGCCGGCACGGGCGCGCACGGGATGGATCCGCTGTCGGAAAAATTCCTCGGCCACAAGCCGATCGCCTACAAGGACGTCGCCGGCAGCGGCAAGTCGAACATTACCTTCGATCTGGTCGATATTGACCGTGCGACGCATTATGCGGCCGAGGACGCGGATATCACGCTGCGCCTGTGGATGGTGCTGAAGCCGCGCCTGGCTGCCGAGAAGCTGACCACGATCTATGAGCGGCTGGAACGGCCGCTATTGCCTGTCCTGGCGCATATGGAGGCGCGCGGCATCACAGTCGACCGCCAGATCCTGTCGCGCCTCTCCGGCGAGCTGGCGCAGGGTGCGGCAGCGCTGGAAGACGAGATCTACAAGCTGGCCGGCGAGCGCTTCACGATCGGCTCGCCGAAGCAGCTGGGCGATATCCTTTTCGGCAAGATGGGGTTGACCGGAGGCAGCAAGACCAAGACCGGCCAGTGGTCCACCTCCGCAAGCGTGCTGGAGGACCTTGCGGCGGCCGGCTTTGAGCTGCCGCGCAAGATCGTCGACTGGCGCCAGCTGACCAAGCTGAAATCGACCTATACCGACGCGTTGCCGGGCTACATCCACCCGCAGACGAAACGGGTGCACACGTCCTACTCGCTGGCATCGACCACGACAGGACGCCTCTCCTCGTCGGAACCGAACCTGCAGAACATTCCCGTACGCACGGCAGAGGGCCGCAAGATCCGCACGGCCTTCATCTCCACGCCCGGCCACAAGCTGATCTCGGCCGACTACAGCCAGATCGAGCTGCGCGTGCTCGCCCATGTCGCGGAGATCCCGCAATTGACGCAGGCCTTTGCCGAGGGCATCGACATCCATGCCATGACGGCGTCCGAAATGTTCGGCGTTCCGGTCGAGGGCATGCCGTCGGACGTGCGCCGCCGCGCCAAGGCGATCAATTTCGGCATCATCTACGGTATCTCCGCCTTCGGCCTCGCCAACCAGCTCTCGATCGAGCGCTCGGAGGCGGGMGACTACATCAAGAGGTATTTCGAGCGCTTCCCCGGCATTCGCGACTATATGGACAGCCGCAAGCAGATGGCGCGCGACAAGGGCTATGTCGAGACGATCTTCGGACGACGAATCAACTACCCGGAGATTCGCTCCTCCAACCCGTCGGTCCGCGCCTTCAACGAACGCGCTGCCATCAACGCGCCGATCCAGGGATCGGCGGCCGATGTCATCCGCCGGGCCATGATCAAGATGGAGCCGGCACTTGCGGAAGCGGGGCTCGGCGATCGCGTTCGTATGCTGTTGCAGGTGCACGACGAATTGATCTTCGAGGTCGAGGACAGCGACGTCGAGAAAGCCATGCCGATCATCGTTTCTGTCATGGAAAACGCCACGATGCCGTCACTGGAAATGCGCGTGCCGCTGAAGGTGGACGCCCGTTCGGCGATGAACTGGGACGAAGCGCACTGAGCGCTTCGTCGAAAATTCGCTAAAATTTTCCGTATCAATCAAACCATTGAATATGCTACTTTTTTGTCATTATTCTCATGCCGATGCGGCACGGACTGAAGGAACTTATTAACCTTCATTTCCTAAGCCGGAAGCGGGTATTAGTTGCTAATCATGAGTGAGTAGCTGTCGTATGCGCTTTCCTAGAACCAATCTGACGGATGCCGGGGATCCTTCCACGGAGGTCGACGGTGAACAGCTGCAGGAGCATGCAGGCGAAAAGCCAATCCCGCCGATCTGGCAGAACAACTTTTCGCTGGCGCCCAACGTTCGTTTCACGCGAACGCCGGAGAGCCAGATCAATCCACGCAAGGTGCTGAACGAACCGGCTCGGCACCGGGTGATGGAGACAGAGCAGGTGGTCGCGCCGCAGCAGGGCCACGTGCCGCAGCAGGGCTATGTGCCGTCGCGGGCGCCCGTCGTCGTCAACGTGCCGTTCGATGTCTACCAGCCCGAGCCGACAACCGTTGTCGCGCAGCCGGCACCACAGGCCGTCGCTCCGATCGTCGTACCCGTAGGGTCTGTCGAGACGCATTTCCGTGCGTCGTCCGAACTCGCGTCAATTTCGGATTTCGCCTTCTGGGAAGTCATGTCCTTCGAGGAAACCGAGGAAGCCACAGCGATCCGGCTGCCGCAGGCCGTGTTGCCCCAGGCCGAGGTCAGCCCCGAATCGATCACCAGCCGCTTCCGCATCATGGAATGGCGCCCGGGCAAGCAGCCGGTTGTCGCCTTGCCTGTTGTTGTCGCTCCGCCTGTCACCGTTGCCCAGCCTGCAGCGGCAGCACCTGCCGCCATCCAGGTTGCGGCCGTACGCAAGCCGAGCCGGCCGCCACTGGTCACGGTGGCTGCACCGCAGCCCGTTGTCGCAGAGCCGAAGGCACAGCCGATCGCCCCCATGCCCGTTCGCGCGCAGCCCGCCGTGGCGCCGCTGGCGCCGGCCCCGCGGATGACAACGCAGCGGATGGTGCCTTCCAAGGTCGACGCATCGGGCTACGAGTTCCCGTCCAATTCGCTGCTGCAGGAACCGCCGGAGCGGATCGGCGAGATCATGTCGCAGGAAGCGCTGGAGCAGAATGCCGGGCTTCTCGAAAGCGTGCTGGAGGATTTCGGCATCAAGGGCGAGATCATCCACGTCCGTCCCGGCCCTGTCGTCACGCTCTATGAATTCGAGCCGGCGCCCGGCGTGAAGTCCTCCCGCGTCATCGGCCTCGCCGACGATATCGCCCGCTCGATGTCAGCGCTTTCCGCCCGCGTTGCCGTCGTTCCCGGCCGCAACGTCATCGGCATCGAACTGCCGAACGTCTTGCGCGAAACCGTCTATTTCCGAGAGATGATCGAGAGCCAGGACTTCGAGAAGAGCGGCTACAAGCTGGCGCTCGGTCTCGGCAAGACGATCGGCGGCGAACCCGTCATCGCCGAGCTTGCGAAGATGCCGCACCTGCTGGTCGCCGGCACCACCGGGTCCGGCAAATCGGTCGCCATCAACACGATGATCCTGTCGCTGCTCTACCGGATGTCGCCCGAGCAGTGCCGCCTGATCATGGTCGATCCGAAGATGCTGGAGCTCTCCGTCTACGACGGCATTCCGCACCTGTTGACCCCCGTCGTCACCGATCCGAAGAAGGCTGTGATGGCACTGAAGTGGGCGGTGCGCGAGATGGAAGAGCGGTATCGCAAGATGTCGCGCCTCGGCGTGCGCAATATCGACGGCTATAACGGCCGCGTCGCCCAGGCACGCGAAAAGGGCGAGACCATTCACATCATGGTGCAGACCGGCTTCGACAGAAGTACGGGGGCGCCCGTCGAGGAACAGCAGGAGCTCGACCTGACGCCGATGCCCTACATCGTCGTCATCGTCGACGAGATGGCCGACCTGATGATGGTCGCCGGCAAGGAAATCGAAGGCGCAATCCAGCGTCTGGCGCAGATGGCGCGCGCCGCCGGCATTCACCTGATCATGGCGACGCAGCGCCCCTCGGTCGATGTCATCACCGGCACGATCAAGGCGAACTTCCCGACCCGCATTTCCTTCCAGGTCACTTCGAAGATCGACAGCCGCACCATCCTTGGCGAACAGGGCGCCGAACAGCTGCTCGGCCAGGGCGACATGCTGCACATGCAGGGCGGCGGTCGCATATCCCGCGTCCACGGCCCGTTCGTCTCGGACGCCGAAGTCGAGAAGGTGGTGGCGCATCTGAAGACGCAGGGACGGCCGGAATATCTCGACACCGTCACGGCGGATGAAGAGGACGAGGTCGAAGAGGAAGACGGCGCCGTCTTCGACAAGGGCGACATGGCCGCCGAGGACGGCAACGACCTCTACGACAAGGCTGTCAAGGTTGTCCTGCGCGACAAGAAGTGCTCGACCTCCTACATACAACGCCGCCTCGGCATCGGCTACAACCGCGCCGCCTCGCTCGTGGAGCGCATGGAGAAGGAAGGCCTTGTCGGCCCCGCCAACCATGTCGGAAAGCGCGAGATCGTTTCCGGACGGAACGGCGAGAACGATTGACGCGGAGGGCGGGCCCGGCCGTTGGTGCGAACAGATTCGTGGCTAGACCCCGGCTTCAAGCAAACGCCGTCAGCTTGGCATTGTGCCGGTGCCACCTGTCACTTCTCCCCAGCGGGGAGAAGTGCTCAACGATGTAGCAGGCCACCCCGCGCGCTTAGCGTCGGCGGTGCCGCCCCCTTGAGCGGCGCCCGCCTGTAGCCGTTCTCCTTGCCCGTCTGCGGCAAGGCACGTCGACCAGCACTACCGTGCGTCCTGGCAGGCCTTCAGCGCCTTGAAGGCGGCATCCGTGCCAGTCAGGTTTACAACTACGGGAGTGCCTCCCTGGGGCGTGATCGTCACTGCCTTCTTTTTGGCGAGGTCGTAGATAAAATCAGCGTTGTTGACCCACACGAACGCTCCCCTGTAGCCATCCATCACCTGGCCCTTGGCTTCACCACTGAATTGCTGGCCGTCGACATCAAAAAGAACCGGAAGTTTCTCGCCTGAGGCGACTTTGGCGTCAGCCTTTGTATACAGCGCCATGTAGCCGCGCAGCTTGCCCGTTGCATCGATGCCCATCTGAATCTGTGTGCCGTCTGCATTTGCTTTGGTGATCAGACATCCGGGCCCCATGTCATTTTTGATGATAATATCCCAGCCGGCTTCCGAACCGTATTTCGCCTGGGCCATCACTTCAGGCGCAACCAGTGCGGAACAAAGCAATGCCACTCCAACTATAATCTCACTTCTCATAGCTATCTCCTTCTGACTTTCAGGGAAACACCAATCTAAGTGCGGACTATGTCTCGTAATTCACGGCGTTCTATCAGCAAAACTGCTTCTGCGTGAGCCCGCAGGTAAGACCGAAACACGAAACTACGGCTTTATAGTGGAAGAAAAGCAAGTCTCTTCCCGGAAATCTCTATCGAGCCGCCGCAATTCCGTTGGAAATAACCTACGAATTGTCGATCCATCAGGCTTGGCGCCGCTCGAAATACTAGTTGGTAGGTGTGGAGTTGACCGCTGCCTCGGGAGACCGTCGGCCCCGACAGCACCAAAACCCGCGCCGGAGAGATCTCCGCGACGGTTTCGATCAGCTGGGAATGGGCAGGCAATGCTCGTGATTGGTAGGGAATGTCAGGCTGTACCGCCTGCGCGGTCGTGGTCGGATGCAGCGGCGAGAGCGATCTGATCCCTCCAAAGCAGGAATGGAGACCACCACGCAGGCCGCGATAAAATGCCCGGACGGTGTGATGATCGACGGAGTGGTTCAAATAGATCAGTGAAGGAGGAGAGTCCGATGCAGCGCAGTTATTTGGAATTGCCCCGCGCCTTGCTGAGAGCTGGAGTGACTTTGGGACTGACATTGCTTGCTGCAAGCGAGCTGCATGCGGCGACAGTCGTCGCATTGGGTGCGAGCCAGACGCAAGGCAAGGGCGTATCGCGCGAAGACGCGTTCCCCGCGCAGCTCAAGGCACTTCTGAAAAGCAAGGGGATTGACGTCACAGTGAGAAACGCCGGAAAAACGGCGACACGACACACCATATGCTGCGTCGACTCGACCATCTCCTTGACCCCGATACACCGGTCGTCATTCTGCAGCCAGGCTCAAACGACGCGCGGAAAGGTCGTGGCGACGAGACAGAGGCCAATGTCGGTGCCATGGTGCAGGAACTCCGGTCACGACATATTCGGGTCGTGATGGTGCCGAACAGAATGTTCCAGAATCTGCCCAAAGGCCCGGACGGACAGCACCTGACGGTCGAAGGGTATAGCGAGCCTGCACACGAACTGCTGCAAGGTAAGCGCGGCACTCGGGCACGGGTGATCCCGCGCGACTGTTGAAACAGCGGGACGCTGCGTTGGCACGCGACCGCTTTGTGCTGCCTAGTCCAGGCTTTCCAAGAAGCCGGTCAGCACCTCGACCATGCGGCGCTCGCCCTCTTCCAGCGAATCGCTGTTGTCGAGGTCGACGACGTCATAGTCGCCGCGCACGGTCAGCGGACCGCGGGCGAGGCGTGCCATGATGTCCTCTTGGGTTTCGCGGCCCCGGGCTTCGAGACGTGTGGCAAGCACCTCGGCGCGCGCGGTGACGTTGACGACCTTGAGGCGCGGGAACACCGCCTGGAACCTGTGCAGCGCGGACCGGGAGCCATTGGCGACGACGAGGTTGCCGTTGGCGAGCGAGACCGATACCTCTGCCGGAATGCCGTATTTCAAACCATGCGCTTCCCACCAGACGGAGAAGCTTCCGGCCTGCTCCATCGACGCGAAGCCCTGGTTCGAGACGGCGAGATGATGCTCGCCGCCGGCATCGCCATCACGGGTGATGACGCGGCGGACGAAGTGCACATCCGGCCGGCCTTGGAAGTGCCGGGCGGCAAGCGCCATCAGCGTGTCCTTGCCGGCGCCGCTTGGCCCGACGACGACGACCATGAGGCCGCGTTCGGTGCCGGGAACGATATGAGGTTCGTGCGAGGGGATCATGCGACACGGCGCCCTTCGCGCCAGACGGAGCGGGTGACTGGTACGCCGTGATCGCGATAAACGCGAACCAGGTCGGCGCGCAGGCCGGTCGCAATGCGGCCGCGGTCGTTCAGGCTGACCGTGCGGGCCGGCGTCGAGGTGACCATGGCGATCGCCTTTGGCAGCGAGATGCTCTCGACTTCGTCGGCGAGGATGAAAGGCGCATAGAGCAGGCTGAGCGGCACATAGTCGGACGACAACACGTCGAGCACGCCGTGCTCGGCAAGATCGCGGGCGGCGATGTTGCCGGAATGCGACTTGCCGCGCACGACATTCGGCGCGCCCATCAGAACGCTCATGCCATGCCCGTGCGATGCTTTCGCCGCATCGAAGCTGGTCGGGAACTCCGCAAGGCGTACGCCGTTCTCGATCGCCTCGTCGACATGCGCCAGCGTCGCGTCGTCATGGCTTGCGACAGTGATGCCACGCTCGGCACAGACCTTGGCGATGGCGGTCCGGTGCGGGGTCGAATTGCGCTCGGATTCGCCGACACGCTTTTCGATGAAGCGGGCGAACTCGGCGTCGGAAAGGCCGCGCTTCTTCTGATAGTAGAAGATGTACTGGTCCATGGTCTGGAACTGGCGCTGGCCGGGCGCATGATCCATCAGCGAAACGAGACGGACATAGGGATCGTGCTCGAAGTCCGCGAAATGCTCCAGCACGTTGTCGGCCGAGACCTCGCAGCGCAGGTGAATCAGGTGCTCGGCGCGCAGGCGGCCTTCCTGCTCTGCCTTCTGGATGGCATCGGCCATTTCGCGCATCTCGCCGTGCTCGAAGCCGCCGTCCTCGTCGGCGCCCATGCGCAGGCAGTCGAATACGGTGGTGATTCCAGAGGTGACGATCTGTGCGTCATGCGCCTGGATAGCCGCCGTCTTGTGCCAGCGGAGGCCGGGTCGGGGGGAATAGTGGCCCTCCAGGTGGTCGGTGTGCAGCTCGACGAGACCCGGGATCAGATAATCGCCCTCGAAATCCTCACCGACCGCGGTGCTGCCAGTCGAGATGTCGGCGATCTTGCCGCCACGGACGAGGACCGATCCTTCGACAATTTCATCCTCAAGGACGATGCGGGCGTTGGAGAAGACTGTTTCTTTGGTCATCGATCAGGTCTTTCAGCGTTTGGCGTCGGCAAGCGGCCACCAGGAATGAACTTTGAACGGCGCGCCGCGCGCCTCTTCGATAAATACCGCTAGGCCGGAGATCGACAGCGGTCGGTTGGTGAAGGCAGAAAAGCGTTCCGCCAGGATGGTCTTCATCACGCCCGCGCGCTCCTCCGGCACTTGGCCGGTCAGCGTCATATGGAAGCCGAAGTCATCCATCACATAAGGGTAGCCCCAACGCAACAGATTGGCCCTTTGGCTTTCGCTCAGCTTTTCCGGGTTCCGGCGCGCGATGTCGGCGTCCGACAAGGCGGCGCGGAAGGGTTCGAAGGACTTTACCGCCCTGGCCGCGAAATCCTGGAGCGGCGGATGCAGCGACCCCGGCACGAGCGCGAAGAACCGGCCCAGCTGCCCCAGCACGAGCTCCGGAATGTCGAAGGCGGCCGTGCGGGCGGCGAAATCCTCGACGACATCAAGCAGGTCTTTCTCGGTGACCGATGCGGCCAGGGCGAATGGCGCCTTGATCGTTGCGTGGAAGGCATATCGACGGGGATCGGCGGTCAGCTCGAATTGCTCGCCGGCAGGCAGTTCGCGGTGATCGGGAGCCGGATAAGTTTCGCCGGTGAAGGCATCGCGGCCGAGCCAGAGCGCGGCCGCTCCGTTCAAAGGATCGTCCTTCGGCGGCGTGAAGTAGAGTGCGTAGCGCAAGGCCATTATCCTGGAAATCGTTCGGAATGCGGATGGAAGTCTTCAGTGATTTGACCGCTCACCGCAAGCTGGCTTCCGGCTAAAAGATCTCCGTGACAGAATGATGATGGTCCGAGGCGATCCCGATATTTTTTCAGTGCACCTTTGTTCCCATCAGCCGGTGACGCAGCACATTCGATGCCATATCGAACAGGAAGACGACGATCAGGATCAACAGCACCATGTAAGCGACGTTTTCCCAGTTTGCGTTCGTCCGCATCGCTTCCCAGAGTTTGAGGCCGATGCCGCCGGCGCCGACCGCGCCGATGATGGTCGCGCCGCGGACGTTCGATTCCCACTGGTAGAGCGTCTGGCTGACGAAGACAGGAACGATCTGCGGGATGATGCCGTAGCGATGGGTGAGCACCGTCGAGGCGCCGGTCGACTTGATGCCCTCGCGCGGCTTGTTGTCGACGTTCTCCAGCCCCTCGGAGTAGAGCTTGCCGAGCGTTCCCGTCTCTGTGAGGAAGATCGCGCCGCTGCCTGCGAGCGGGCCTGGACCGAAGGCGCGTGTCAGGAACAGCGCCCAGATCAGCATGTCGACCGAGCGCAGGAAATCGAAGAAGCGTTTCAGGACCTGGTTGAGCAGGCGGTTCCGCGTGATGTTGCGGGCAGCGAAGAAGGCCAGCGGGAAGGCCACGAGCGCGCCCAGCAACGTGCCGAGGAAGGCCATCACGATCGTCTGGAACAGCTTGGTCCAGACATCGCCGTGCTGCCAGGCACTGTTGTTCCAGACGTTGTCGAAGGCAAGCGACAGGTTTGATTGGCCGGGATTGAGCTCGGGGCCTGAGACGATCAGGCGGATCACCTCGCCAGCCGGCTTGTCGAAGAAAGGCGACTGGGTGTCGAAGACGAAATTTGCCCAGCCGAGGAAACGCTTGCGCACCTTGACGCGATCGACCGAGATGCTGACGTCGCCGGCAAAGCCGAGGTCGGCCAGGACGTTGTCGTCATAGACGGTCATCCAGCTCGGCACCGGGCCGATGACCTTCGGCGCGCCGCTCGAAACCACTACCGGGACGCTGATGCCGTGGGCGGTGACTATCGTTTCCGCCTTGGAAACGGCGACGGTACGGCCGGCGCCACGGATCGAAACGCTGACGCTGCCGTCCGGATTGTTGACGACCCAGTCGGGGTGCGGATTGTCGCCCAGCGGCGAGAAGCGCGGGTACTTGACCGTGATGCCGCTGTCGCCGATGCGGAATTCCGGCTGCACATCGTAGCTTACCCATTGGCTGAGATAGAGGCCTATGCGCTCCCAATGGGCTTCGGCAAGGAGCTTCGGCAGGTCGAAGAACCATGTCGCGTAAAGCGCATAGACGAGCGTCGCGATCACCACCGTCAAGCCGCCGAAACGCTGGCGGAAGGAGCGTTTGAAATATTCGGGATAGCGCGCTTCGATCTCGTGCATCCGGTTGGCGTCGATCACCGTCATGGCGGACCTCAATGCTGCAAAAGGAAGGCATGCTCACCGACAAGGCGGCGACGCAGCCACGCGGAGAACTGGTCGACCGCAACGATGGTGATGAAAAGCAGGAGCACCAGCGCCACCGTCTTGGCGCCGAAGCCGCGCGAGATGGAAAGCTTCAGCTCCTCGCCGATGCCGCCGCCGCCGACCGCACCGATGATGGTGGAGGCGCGGACGTTGATCTCGAGGCGCAGCAGCGCATAGGACACGAAATTCGGCATGACCTGCGGCATGGCCGCGAAACGCACGCGCTCCGACCAGCTAGCGCCGACCGCCTTCATGCCCTCGTCCGGCTTCATGTCGATGTTTTCGACAACCTCGTAGAACAGTTTGCCGAGCGCGCCGATGGTGTGCAGGCTGACCGCGATGATGGCGGCGACCGGGCCGATCGACAGGATCGCCGAAAACAGGCCGGCAATGACGATCTCGGGGAAGGCGCGCAGGAATTCGGTGAAGCGCTTGGCGACAATACGCAGCGGATTGGACGGCGCAAGATTGCGGGCGACGAGGAAACTCAGCGGTACGGCGAAGATGAAGCCGATGATGGTCGAGACGAGCGCGACGTTGATCGTGATGATCATCAGCTCGAAGTACTCGGGAATATAGAAGCCGCCCCAGAGGGGTACCCGACCCTCCGCAAAATTGAACTCTTCGCCGGTCTTGTGCGTCGGGGTTGCGATGTCGAACAAGGCGCGCCAGACGTCGTTCCAATCCTTCGGAATGAGCCAGCTCAGGAAGTCGAAGAGGTGCGGCAGACGGTCGAAGAAGTGACCGGCGTTGCTTTCGTCGGCAAAACGGACGGACGCGACGAAGGCGGCAAACAGGATCACGAGGCCGAGGCCGGTATAGAGACGGCGGCGAGCCGCCATCCTGCTCCAGGCATCGCCGATTTCACGGGCGCTCTGCTGCGTGGCCGGCGCGTGGGCGTGGGGATCGGCAAAAGTCATGAACAGGGTCCGCTTTCTTCGCAGGAAAAAGGGCGGCCGTTATCGGCCGCCCTCCAGCTATCAGGATCGATCAGCCGCCGATGGCAGCCTTACGCGCTTCGATGATGGCGTTGTAGAAGTCCGGCTGAACCTTGGTGTAGCCGTGGTAGTCGCCGCCTTCGATAGCTGCGAAGCACTTGGCGTCCTTCTCCGGAAGCTTCATGAAGAAGTCCGAGAGCTTTGCCTGCCAGGCGGCACCGATTTCGTTGCGGACGACGAGCGGGCCGTTCGGGATCAGTGGCGAGCGCCAGACTTCGACGAGCTTGTTCGGATCGATCGTGCCCTTGTCGACGCCCTTGCGGAAGGTACCGGAGGTGTAGCCGTCCTTGAAATCGCCGATGCCCGAGCTGTCGTCGACAGCGATGTCGACCTTGCCGTCATAGGCAGCGAGGAGGTTGTTCTCGTGGCCGCCGTTGAACTGCGTGGACGCGAAATACTGGTCATTCGGCATGCCGGTGTCCTTCGGAATCTGCGTCAGCGGAATGAGGTAGCCCGAGGTGGAATCCGGGTCGGCGTAGCCGAGCTTCTTGCCCTTGGCATCCTTGATGGTCTTGATGCCGGAAGACTTGAGGGCCAGACCGATCGAGTGATAGCCGGTCGAACCGTCCTTCTGGACCGTTGTCAGGATCGGCGTTACTGCCTTCTCGTTCTTGATCGCGATCGCTGCGTAGCCGGAAGCGCCGAGTTCTGCGAAGTCGAGCGTGCCACCGAGGAGACCCTGGATAACGCCGTCATAGTCGGCGGCCGGGAAGAGCGAAACCTTCTCGAAGCCGAACTCCTGCTTCAGGTGATCGGCGAGGCAGGCGTAGTTGCGCAGGCGGTCGGTTTCATTTTCACCACCGAGGATGCCGATGCGGAATTCCTTGAGCTCTGCCGCGTGCGAGGCGCCAGCCAGCGCAAACAGCGCCGTCGCGGCAAAAAGTGCTTTCTTCAACATGGTTCTCTCCTGATTGACCGGTGTCCCCGGCGATCTCTGTTTACGAAGAACTGTGCCCATAACGCGGGCTTGCGATCGAGGCCGCCCCTCTCAGAGCCCGGCCAGCGCCAGCGGTTGCAGGCCGGCGGATTTTTGCGCGGCCGCAGCCGCGGGAATGTTGATCGAGGTCGAGGTCATCGTCTCGTCGATACCGGCGCCGTCCTTGTCGGTACCGTAGATCTGCTTGACGGCATCCGCCGTCAGTTCGGAGGGCTTGCCGTCGAACACCACGCGACCGGCGGCCATGCCAACGATGCGTTCGCAATAGTTGCGGGCCGTATCGAGCGTATGCAGGTTGGTGATCACAGTGATGCCGTCGCGCTCGTTGATGTCGCGCAGGGCGTCCATGACGATCTTGGCATTCAGCGGATCGAGCGAGGCGATCGGCTCGTCGGCGAGCAGCATCTTCGGGTGCTGCATCAAGGCGCGGGCGATCGCGACACGCTGCTGCTGACCGCCGGAGAGCGTGCCGGCCATCTGCAGCGCGGTCTGCTCGATGCCCAGGCGCTCAAGGGCTGCAATGGCATGAATGCGCTCTTCACGACTGAAAATACCGAGAAGGCTCATCGTGGTGGAGCGGTGGTTCAGGCGACCGAGCATAACGTTGGTGAGGACGTCCAGGCGCGGCACGAGATTGAACTGCTGGAAGATCATGGCGCAGTCGCGCTGCCAGTTGCGCAATGCCTGGCCGCGCAGACCGGATACTTCGACACCGGCGAAATGGATAGAGCCGGCGCTCGGCTCCTGCAGGCGGTTGATCATGCGCAGAAGCGTCGACTTGCCAGCGCCGGATCGACCGATGATGCCGACCATCTGGCCCTGAGGAATGTCAAGCGTCACAGCATCAACGGCTGTCTTCTTTCCGAAACGGCGGGTGACATTCCTCAGCTCGAACATCATGCTCTTCCTCATATTCCAAACGCGATATGAAGGAGTGCATTAGTCCGGCTTCGTGAACGGTGAATGTCAGTTTTGTGTAACGACTGTCACAATCGGGCTTTGCCGGATGCATTGGTCACAGCTCATTGAGCCAGTCACCGAACGGGCGCTGCCCTTGGCGCGCAGGGGAAACGGGCGTGCCGTGAGATTCGTGTTATTGTTTCAATGGCATGCCCGAGCCCTCCGAACGAACGGCGCGCCGGTGCTCGTGAGGGGTCGGGCAGGTCGGCAAAATGACCCGTGCGGCGCCACAAAACCACCGCCAGTCGTGCCGCATTCGTCGCGTCCTCCCGGCTCGCGGGTTCCCCCTCGCCTGTCAGCGCTTCTTCTGAAAGATCTTGTTGCCGCGCGGTCCGGTCAACTGCGGCGTGTTCTTGCGGTTTTCCGCAAGCAGGGTCCTCCAGCGCGCCAGGCGTTCTGCCGGCAGGGTGCCTGCATCGACGGCAGCCTGGACGGCGCAGCCGGGTTCGTGGTCATGGGTGCAATCGCGAAAGCGGCAGAGCGGTGCGAGTTCGGTGATCTCGGAAAACACAAGGTCGATGCCCTCGGCCACATCGCTCACATGCAGCGTGCGCATGCCGGGGGTGTCTATGATCCAGCCGCCGCCCGCCATGGCATGCAGGGAGCGTGCCGTGGTGGTGTGGCGTCCCTTGGCATCGCGCTCGCGGATGCCGCCGGTTTCCTGCAAGCTCTCGCCCGACAATCCGGCCAGCGTATTGACCAGCGTCGACTTGCCGACGCCGGAGGAGCCGATCAGTGCGATCGTCTGCCCGAACTGGCACCAGGGGGCGAGCGCGGCTGCCGCATCCTGCGTCTTGGCATTCAGCACGATCACCGGCAGATCGCGCTGCAGCGCCTTTGCCTGCTCTTCGTAGGTCTCTGCATCGGGCACCGTGTCCGCCTTGGTCAGCACGATCACCGGCGTCGTGTCGGCCTGATTGGCGAGCGCGATGTAACGCTCCAGGCGGGCAACATTGAAATCAGCATTGCAGGAAGTGACGATCAACAGGGTATCGACATTGGCGGCGCCGAGCTGCTGGCTATGTCTGCCCTCGGTTCGACGCTGCAGCAATGTTTTGCGTTCCAACCGGCGAACGAGCGAATGATTCTGCGGGTCGGTCAACACCCAGTCACCGACGGCAAAGTCGCCGGTATTGACCTGATGCGAGATGCCGAGCCTGGTAAGGCCGCCCAACGAGACGACGCTGAGACGGCTACGATGAACCTCGGCAATGCGTCGCGCCGCGAGCCCAAGTTCGGCAGGCTCCAACTGGTCGGAAAAAAACACCGACCAACCCAGCGATTCAAGGAATGCCGCTTCGGCGTCTGCGGTCAAAGTCTCACCGAAGGGTGCGGCGTTTCATTCACTGTTGTCATCTCCGTCGTGCCATAACCCAGGACATCGGCAGCAGAAGCATGTCGGGCTTGCTTGCGGCCAGTTCGTGGCGGACAATGACATCATCTGCGGGTTAGCGGAACCTCGGAATTTAAGATATTCGGACTGCGACACATCTCAATCATCATGCCGGAACTCCAACATGCAAATCTTGAACAGACCTCTGAGCGATGCTCCATACAAGGACCGTGATATCGGTTGCCAGGAAGCGCTTGAAGGCGCCTTCAACGAAATCGCCCGCGGCGTGCCGTCGAGCCAGATCGTTGATGCCGCGGGCGGCCGGCTTTCGCCTGTCATATCGGCTCTTGCAAAACGCGCTGAAGCGGTCGGCTGGACGCTTGAGGAGGCTGAGGTCGCGATCAGCGAACTGGCGCAGAATATTCTCGACGAGTCTGCGGCGGATTAGGGTCGATTGTCAGGGCCAGAGCATGGCTCCGGCCGGGAATTGGGTCGGCGTAGGCCAAAGACCGGTCAGGATTGGCGGTCCATCTATTCTCAGCGTATAGTGTAGCTCTGACGACCGTCTGTACAAATGTCCATGCGCCTAAATGGAGTTCGAGATTGAGCGTTGCCTTCACCAAGGAAGAGAGTTCCGAAACCGCTTCGGAAACCCTGCTGCCCGACCGCACGATTTCGCCTCACCCGAACCTTGTTACGGAAGCGGGATTGAGGGCTCTGGAGTTGCAGCTCCAACAGGCGCGCGAGGCCTACGATGCTGCCGGTACAATTGAAGACGTGAATGAACGACGACGACAGGCGGCAAACCCCTTGCGTGACACGCGTTACTTTGCGGCACGAGTTCGCACGGCTCAGGTTGTCCCTGATCCCGCTTCGGTCGACGCCGTCGCCTTTGGAAGCACGGTTACCTTTAGCCGTGACGATGGGCGCGTACAGACCTATCGTATCGTGGGAGAGGACGAGGCTGATCCCAAGGCCGGATCGATTTCCTTCGTATCGCCGGTAGCAAGGTTTCTGATGGGCAAATCTGTCGGGGATGTTACTCAAGTCGGCGGTCAGGAACTCGAGATCATTGCCATATCGTAGAGCGCCACGACCACCATTTGAACGCTGCGGCCCTAACGCGATTCAATAGCAGCATCCGTTTCCGCCAATCACGGGCGTTTGCCACGCTGCATCGACAGGCGTCCGTTATCGGCGAGTACATCGGCGCGTTCGTTGCCGGCAATGCCGGAATGGCCCTTGCACCAGGCGATGCTCACCAAGTGGTTGTGGGACAACAGACGATCGATGGCTTTCCAGAGTTCCGGATTGGCTATCGTTCGGTTCCGCAAATTCGCGTTCGCGCCTATTTTCTTCCAGCCGTTGTTCTTCCAGATATGCCGCCAGCTGTTGCAGCCTCTGACGACATAGATGGAATCGGACCAGATGACCGCCGGTTCACCGATGGCATTGCTGCCGATCCATATTGCGGCCTTGAGCAGGGCCATCAATTCCATAGAATTATTGGAGGAATCCTGAACACCGCCGAAGTCGGACGCGATTTCCACGACATCGCGGTAGGCGACAAATGCCCACCCCCCTTCTCCGGAGAGCGGTTCGTAACAACCGTCCGCGAAGAGATGAAGCCCGTGTTGGGTTTCCGCCATGCCGGTTGCATCGGCGGGGGAGCATAGCTTGCCGGGAATGTCGGCCATTTCGCCGTGTGGAGACTCAGCCGTCAGCACCTATTCGGCAGCGGCGAGAAACAACTGGTTTTGAGAGGACGCGGCAAGGGCGTGTACCCTGGCTTCCGCCTTGGCGATCAGCTGATAGAATTCGTCTTGCGCTTCAACATCCAGCTGAATGACTGCGTTCACATCATCCGGCGTATCGCAAACGCAGGCGACGACCGATATCGGACAGATGCCGCCGGGATAGCGCTTGCCGGTGCCGGTATAGGCGCGGCGACCCCATCGTTCGGAGTAGACCGTCTCCTCTCGGTCGATCTGCAAGATCGATCCTTTGCACGCGGTCACGATACCGGCCTTGCCGTAAGCGAACCAATGATAGTTCAACTTCCGCAGAATATATTTGCCAGTGATATCTTCGCCTGCCAGTTCGGCAGGGTCTTCAATCATTCTGATCATGACGGCTTCCTCAAGATGATTCTAATATCCATCATGTCGGTTTCCGCCACAAGTCGAAAAACGCAGCTTTTGTAACGACTTAGTCACAAAGTGTTTCCGATTCTTACAAGAATTCCCACTTTTTTGCGTCCACACGTTCACCGAAATGTCGAGCCGCGCCCGCACCTGGCGATAGGCATCCTCCGACAGGCAGATCGCACCTGGCAGCGCCACGCCTTCCAGCCGCGCGGCTATATTGACCCAATCGCCCGCCAGGTCGCCGTCGCTCTCTTCCACGACGTCGCCGATATGGACGCCGATTCGAAACTCGATGCGCCGATCTTCGGGCACGGCCATGCTGTTCTGTACCTCGATGGCGCAACGCACGGCATCGACGACGCGGAACTCGACGATGGCGCCATCGCCTGAACGTTTGACCCCGCGCCCGTTGTACATAGAGACAGTGGGTCGATCAGGTCGCTGCGCAGGGCTCTCAGCCGTGCCAGCGGCCGGTCCTCGTCAGCCTCGGCCATGCGGCTGAAGCCGACAACGTCGGCGGCGAGAATGGCTGCATGTTTGCGGGATTCCTCTGTGATGCGCGTACTCACAGCTCGTTTCGCGAAATCGTGAATTAGCGCGCACTTACATAACGCCGCAATTGAGCCAACTTCGGCTGCGTTCGAGATCAGCACACAGTCGCCGAGGGCCAACTGCGATGTATTGAAAGATTGAACCGCTCGCCGGGACAACCGTGCCCGTGTGGTGACGGAGCACGGGAGCCCGGAAGCGTCAGACGTTACTTGACCGAGAAATCGACGGCTTCCATCGGCTTGCCATCGACCGAGAAGACAACTTCGTAGTCTCCGACGGGCCAGCCGCTGTTCGGCCTGCTAAGCGCCGAATTGACGTGGTTGTCGATCATGTTGATATCGAGATCGACCTCGTCGATCTTGTAGTTCGCCGGAGCTGCGCCGCCTGTGTCGACGGCGATCCAGGATACGGTGACCTTGGAGCCCGATTTGACCTCGTCCGTCAGATCCGCCGAGACGAATATCTTTGCGGTCTCCGGCGAGAAGTTGGTTTCGGTTGTCTCGGCGTCCTCGGCTGCGGAGAGGATGATGTTGTCAAAGCCCGCCGACCACGCCGCAGAGGCGATCGCCATTACCGCGCCAAAAGTCAAAGTCCGAAGTGCATATTGAACGCAACGCATAGCCGAAGCCTTTCTTGTGAGGATCATCGGAGCCGTAGCAGCTTCCGTCTAAGAAAGGCTTAAGTCGGGGACTGCCCTGCCGGAAGGCATCGAGCGCGTTATGGCCACGGCGGCGGCAATACCGCTGCCGCCGCCGATCGCTATGGCAACCTCAATCAACCTCATACCGCGCCAGAAAATCCTCGGCGCTCAGGTTCCGGAAATCCTGCAGCGCGACCCGCAGGCCGTCGTGATCCCAGTCCCACCAGGCGAGCCTGTCCATGCGCTCTCCGATCTCCTTCGGAAACCGGTCGCGGATGAGCTTGGCGGGCACTCCGCCGACGATCGTGTACGGCGCGATATCCTTGGAAACCACAGCGCCTGCGCCGATCACGGCGCCGTTGCCGACGGAGACGCCGGGCAGGATCGTTGCGCCATGGCCGATCCAGACGTCATGGCCGATGACGACGCGGTTGGAACGGCGCCAGGCGAAAAAATCCGTTTCCATGTCGGCGTCCGGCCAGTAGTCGGCGGCGCGGTAGGTGAAGTGGTGCAGCGTCGCGCGCCAGGTCGGATGGTTTGTGGCGTTGATGCGCACCGAGGCTGCAATGTTGACAAACTTGCCGATCGTCGCGCACCAGATGGCGCCGTCCTGCATGACGTAAGAGTAGTCGCCGAACTCGACTTCGTCGATGCGGCAGCGTTCCGACACCTCCGTGAACGGGCCGAAACTGGCGTTTTTCACGAAGGCGGTTTCGTGGATATATGGCTTTTCGCCAAGCTGCCTGGTCATGCGGCGATCGCCTTGCGCGGCGAGAATGCCTGGACATCTAGGATGCGATCGGCAACCGCTTCGCGGACTGCCTCGTCGTGGAAGATGCCGAGAAGGGCGACGCCCGCCTTCTTCTTTTCCTCGATCATGCCGACGACGACCGCACGGTTCTTCGCGTCAAGGGAAGCGGTTGGCTCGTCGAGCAGCAGGATCGTGTGCTCGGTGATGAAGCCGCGGGCGATGTTTACGCGCTGCTGCTCGCCACCGGAAAAGGTCGCCGGGGGCAGTTGCCAAAGCGCTTCGGGGAGGTTCAGCTTAGCAAGCAACTCTGCCGCCCTTTCCCGCGCCACCTCGGCCTTTGCACCGCGCGCGACGAGCGGCTCGGCGACGACGTCGATTGCCGCGACGCGCGGGACCGTGCGCAGAAACTGGCTGACATAGCCCAGCGTCCGGCGTCGGACGTCGATCACCGTGCGCGGATCGGCCGTCGCAAGATCGACGATGCGCTCCTGATGCTTGACGAGGATCTGGCCGGTATCGACGGCATAGTTGCCGTATATCATCTTCAGGAGCGAGCTTTTGCCGATGCCCGAAGGACCGCCGAGGACGACGCATTCGCCTGACGCCACCGAGAAGGACACGTCGGACACGACAGGCAGCTTGATGCCGTCGCGCAGGTGCATGGTGAAGCTCTTGGCGACTTCGGAAACAACGAGAGGCGTTGCCATGATTTCTTTTCCTTAGTTTCGCGGACCGAGGTCCGGAAGCCGCTAGACGGCTTGCGGAGGGGAGGTGCGATCAGACCTGCAGGATCGAGGAGACGAGAAGCTGCGTATAGGGTTCGCGCGGGTCGTCAAGGACCCGGTCGGTCAGCCCATGTTCGATGACGTAGCCGTCCTTCATCACCATCATGCGATGCGAGAGCAGGCGCGCGACCGCAAGGTCATGGGTGACCACGATTGCGGCAAGGCCAAGATCGTTGACGAGACCGCGGACGAGATCGAGCAGGCGGGCCTGGACCGACACATCGAGGCCGCCGGTCGGCTCGTCCATAAACACCAGACGTGGCCCGGTCACCAGATTGCGGGCGATCTGCAGGCGCTGGCGCATGCCGCCGGAGAAGGCCCGCGGCTGGTCGTCGATGCGGTCCGCGTCGATTTCCACGCGTTCCAGCCAGTCGACGGCAGTCGAGCGGATATTGCCGTAGTGGCGGTCGCCGATCGCCATCAGGCGCTCACCGACATTGGCGCCGGCCGACACCGTCATGCGCAGACCGTCAGCAGGATTCTGGTGCACGAAACCCCAGTCAGTGCGCATGAGGAACCGGCGTTCCGCTTCGCTCATGCGGTAGAGATCGCGATAGGCGCCGTCGCGCATGTGATACTCGACGCTGCCGGTGGTCGGCATCAGCCGTGTCGAGATGCAGTTGAGCAACGTCGTCTTGCCGGAGCCGGATTCGCCGACGATGGCAAGCACTTCGCCCGGCCAGAGTTCGAAGGCGACGTTCCGGCAGCCGATGCGGTTGCCGTAGAATTTCGAGACGTCGTTGACTTTGAGAAGTGGCGTGTCGGTCATTGTAGTGTCTCCGCGGCGGCGTGTCCTCTTCTCTCCCACGGGGAGAAGATGCCCGGCAGGGCAGATAAGGGGGTGAGCGACTGATGGAGCGAACGGCCGGAGCGGGACGCGACGGACGCGTGTGCGGCGAAGGCCCCCTCATCCGACCCTCCGGACCACCTTCTCCCCGACGGGGAGAAGGGAGAGACAGAGGCGCGCATCATTCCGCCGCCTCCCGGCTCGGTGCCAGCATGTCGCCGGCATGCCCGTGGGCGCGGCGGTCCTCGCAATGGTCGGTATCGGAGCAGACGAACATGCGGCCGCCCTTGTCGTCGAGAACCACTTCGTCGAGGTAGACTTCCTCGGCGCAGCAGAGCGCGCAGGGCTTGCCGAAGCGCTGGATTTCGAAGGGGTAGTCTTCGAAATCGAGGCTTACGACCTCGGTGTAGGGTGGCACGGCATAGATGCGCTTTTCGCGGCCGGCGCCGAAGAGCTGCAGGGCATCCGACATGTGCATTTTCGGGTTGTCGAACTTCGGCGTCGGCGACGGGTCCATGACGTAGCGGCCGGCCACCTTGACCGGATAGGCGTAGGTCTTGGAGATGCGGCCGTTGTGGGCGATGTCCTCGTAGAGCTTCACATGCATGAGGCCGTATTCCTCAAGCGCATGCATCTTGCGGGTCTCGGTCTCGCGCGGCTCGAGGAAGCGTAGCGGCTCCGGGATCGGCACCTGGTAGACGAGCACCTGATTGGCCCCGAGTTTTTCCTCCGGGATGCGGTGGCGGGTCTGGATGATCGTCGCGTCCTTGGTATGCGTGGTGACCGCGACGTTGGCGACCTTCTGGAAGAAGGCGCGGATCGAGACGGCGTTGGTGGTGTCGTCGGCGCCCTGGTCGATAACCTTCAAGACATCGTCCGGGCCGATGATCGAGGCCGTGACCTGCACGCCGCCGGTGCCCCAGCCGTAAGGCATCGGCATTTCGCGCGAAGCGAAGGGAACCTGATAGCCGGGGATGGCGATCGCCTTCAGGATCGCGCGGCGGATCATCCGCTTGGTCTGCTCGTCCAGGTAGGCGAAGTTGTAGCTGGCAAGATCGGTCATTCGGCTGCCTCCTTGATGCTGTCGTCGCTGCCGCTGCGGACGGCTTCGAATTCGTTGCGCATGCGCCGGACGAGATCGAGTTCGGCCTGGAAGTCGACATAGTGCGGCAGCTTCAGGTGCTCGACGAAGCCGGTCGACTGGACGTTGTCGGCGTGCGAGATGACGAATTCCTCGTCCTGGGCCGGTGCCGTGATGTCTTCACCGAGTTCCTCGGCGCGCAGCGCACGGTCCACCAGCGACATCGACATGGCCTTGCGCTCGCTCTGGCCGAAGACCAGACCATAGCCGCGGGTGAACTGCGGCGGCGCCTTGGACGAGCCCTTGAACTGGTTGACCATCTGGCATTCCGTGACCTGGATGGCGCCGAGTGAGACGGCAAAGCCGAGTTCGGGAACATCGAACTCCACCTCGACCTCGCCGATGCGGATTTCGCCAGTGAAGGGGTGGTTGCGGCCGTAGCCGCGCTGGGTGGAATAGCCGAGCGCCAGGAGGAAGCCTTCGTCGCCGCGGGCAAGTGCCTGCAGGCGAAGGTCGCGGCTCATCGGGAATTCCATCGGCTCACGCGTCAGGTCGCCGATTTCGTGATCCTCCGGCATTTCGCCGTCGCCCTCGATCAGGCCTTCTTCGGCCAGAATCTCGGAGACGCGCATGACGCGGCCGCTTTCGGCGTCGCGCAGCGTCGGCTCGTCGACGGCTTCATCGGTCAGGAGCGTGGGGTCGAGCAGGCGGTGGGTATAGTCGAAGGTTGGGCCGAGTAGCTGGCCGCCAGGAAGATCCTTATAGGTGGCAGACACGCGGCGCTCGATCTTCATCTTCGATGTATCGACCGGCAGGGAATAGCCGAAGCGCGGTAGCGTCGTGCGGTAGGCGCGCAGCAGGAAGATCGCCTCGATCATGTCGCCGCGCGACTGGCGGACAGCAAGGGCCGCCAGCGTGCGGTCGTAGAGCGATGCTTCCGCCATGACGCGGTCGACGGCGAGCGCCAGCTGCGCGACAATCTGGTCGATGCCGATGGCGGGCAACGAGCGGTCGCCGCGGCGGCGGTCGGCCAGCAGGCGGTGGGCGTTGGCAATGGCGGCCTCGCCCCCTTTGACAGCAACATACATGGCTCACATCTCCGTTGCGGTGATTTTGGTGGTGCGCGGCAGGCAGAGGAACCGGCTGCCCGAGGTCAAGACGATGTCGATGCCGCGCGGGAAGAGCGCGCGGTTTTCCGTCCAGAGGCGCAGGAAGGAGTCCGGCAGGCCGAGGGGCGCCACGTCGGTGACGCTCTTGATGCCGGGCCCCATCAGCGCAAGCTTGCGGCCGCCTTCGAGATCGGAAAGTTCGATGACGAGCGTCGTGGAGCGATCGGGATACTCCTGGGTGCCCGATGCAAAGAGGCCGAAGGAGGAAAGCGAGGCGCCGCTTTCGACAACCGCAAAACGCGCTTCCGCCTTTTCCGATGTGACTGGCGCGCCAGTGTGGAAACCCAGCCATTGCGGAACGGCCGACTTGACAAGGCCCGCAGACAACCAGACCGGTGTGTCGTGGTCGCAAAGCGTCAACGCAATCGCGCCGGCAGCAATGCCGAGTGGAGCCGGCGGTGTGGCGTCCGGGGAGACGGTCTGGATGGTGCCCGGTCTGGCCATCGCATCCATCATCAGCTTGAAAACGCTCTGGGCGTGGAACACCGGCTGGGCAAAACCACCGGTCAGGGCTTCGGTCTTGAGGCTCATCAGTCGTCTCCGCGAACCATGGTGAAGAAATCGACGCGCGTTGCCGCCGTCTCGTCTGCCTTGCGGCGGTCGGCGCCGGCGATGCGGGCGGCGACCGGCGTCAGCAATACCTGCTCGATGAAGGGCTGCGTTTCGGCTTCCTGCCAGAGTGCATCGACGATTGCCGAGAGCCTGGCCTTTTCGCGATCCGTGCCGAGCGCCTGGGCATGGCCGACCGTGCCGGAAGCGAACCGAACCGTCGCGCGCGTCACCGTGATCTCACCGAGATTGAAAGGCGCACCGCCCCCGCCCATGCGACCGCGAACCATGACGAGCCCGGTTTCCGGGCCGCGCACCGGCTGGACGGCAGGCTTGTCGGCCAGCGCTTCCCAGGCCGCTTCCAACTCCTGCCGCTCTGCACGGGCCAGCAGGTCGGCAACGCGCTTGCGCCCGCTTTCGGCCCGTCCTTTTTCGTCTGCCGCTTGGTTCGTTTCCGTCGAGGTCATCGCCATATCCTTTAAATGTCTATTGATATAGACAACTATACAAGGTATGGTTACGCTTAAATGACCGACGTGACAAGCGTGTGACATCAAGGGGTAAAATGGCTGGGCAGGTGCAAAGACAGACAGGCGTCGCGCTCTGGCGCCAGATCGCCGACCGCATTCGGCAGGCGATCAGCGCAGGGGCCTATGACGGGACCGGCATGGTGCCGCCCGAGACGGTGCTGGCGCTGCAATTCGGCGTCAACCGCCATACGGTGCGTAGCGCTCTTGCCGCCCTCGCCCAGGAGGGTATCGTGCGCGCCGTGCAGGGCCGCGGAACGCTGATCGAGCGCAAGGAGCGCCTGAACTTCCCGATCACCAAGCGCACGCGATTTACAACAGGGATCGGCGAGCAAGCGCGCGAGATGCGCGGGCTGCTGCTTGCCTCTGGCGAGGATAGAGCCGATGCCGAAGTTGCCCGATGGCTGAAGCTGCGGCCGGGAGCGCCGGTCATCAGGATGGAAACCGTCCGCAAGGCCGACGGCCGCCCGGTTTCGTGCGCCACGACATGGTTTCCCGCCGAGCGCTTTGCCGGAATGCCTGCGGCCTACGAGAAGACGGAATCGATCACGCGGGCATTCGCCGAACTCGGCCTTTCCGACTACGTGCGCGCGACGACGGAGATCACGGCCACCCATGCCGATACCGGCGATATCGCAGCACTCGAACTGACGCCGGGCGCGATCGTTCTGATTACCAAGGCGATGAATACGGATCTGGACGGCGTGCCCGTACAGTATTCGATCAGCCGCTTCTCAGCGGACCGGGTGCAGTTCACGATCGAGAACTGACGGCTGTCAGGAGCACTGCGCCGGCGGTCATTGACGCGGTACTATACCAGAACGTCGAGCCCATGCTTTTCAACGACGGCCAGCAGCTTTAGTGCCATCCCGCTCGGCCGCTTGGCGCAGCTCTCCCATTTCTGCACCGTCGACTCGCTGGTGTTAAGGTAACGGGCGAAGACAGGCTGGCTCACGCGATTTCGCTCGCGTAGCGCCTTGATATCCCTGGGCTGGAATTCCGACGGCGCTCAAACATGCCTCATCGAAGCTGCGCAACGTCGCCTTGTCCACGGTGCCGACCTTGAAAAGGGCTTCCGCCGAGGAATGGACCGCCTCAAACGCACCAGACTTCTACTTACGGCGGGTCGTCATTGCATATCTCCTTGAAGTGGGCGTCCTGCAGCAATTGGCCTAGCTGCTCATCGCTCAAAACGGTGTAGACTTTTTCAAGCTGGCGAAAGGCGGCCGGTTCATCATCCCTGATGTTGTCTCGATCCTTCTTTGCGAACAGATATTCGAAGACCCATAACCGGCCGCTTTTCGCCAGGATGACAGAGCGATGATGATTGTCGTTGAGGCGCTTCTTAACAGATCGTCGGCCTGCCCAGATGCAAATGAGGAATGCGTGCCTCCGGGGTGCCCTGGCGAATCACGCCGTTTTGAACACGCGCTCAATCATCGCGCATAAGGTCGCACCGAGTCCTACCGATTTCGATCGGTCTCAAGACGTAAAGGCGCGGCCGTGAGGGCCGCGCCTTTCGATTCTATGCGCTACGGTCTCAATGCGCGCCGGACATGTCGCCGAGCACTTCCTTGGAAGCGACCGTGCTGTCGACGTTGAGCTTGTAGACCATGGGAACGCCGGTCGCGAGGTTGACGCCAAGGATCTGTTCCTTGGTCAGGCGGTCGAGCACCATCACCAGCGAGCGCAGCGAATTGCCGTGGGCGGCGACTAGAACCTTTTCGCCGCGCAGGACGCGCGGGAGGATTTCCGTCAGGTAGTACGGCCAGACGCGGGCGCCGGTATCGCGCAGGCTTTCGCCGCCCGGAGGCGGGACGTCATAGGAGCGGCGCCAGATGTGGACCTGCTCCTCGCCCCACTTGGCGCGCGCGTCGTCCTTGTTGAGGCCGGAGAGATCGCCGTAGTCGCGCTCGTTGAGCGCCTGGTCGCGGATCGTTTCAAGGCCGGGCTGTCCGACATTGTCGAGAATGATCTTCAGCGTGTCCTGGGCGCGCTTCAGGTCTGAGGTGAAGGCGATGTCGAACTTGATGCCGTAATCGGAAAGCGCCTTGCCGCCTGTATTGGCTTCCTGAACGCCGAGCTCGGTCAGCTCAGGGTCTTTCCAGCCGGTAAAAAGGTTCTTCAGGTTCCAGTCGCTCTGGCCGTGGCGAACGAGGACGAGGGTGCCGCTCATGAAAAATGCCTCCGAAAAAGATCAGTTTTGGGAAAGCCCGAGTACGTCGAGCATGGAATAAAGACCCGGCTTCCTGTCGCGGGCCCAAAGTGCCGCCTTGATTGCGCCGCGCGCGAAGATCGAGCGATCGCCGGCGCTGTGCGACATGGTGACCAGCTCGCCTTCACCGGCGAAGATGACGGAGTGCTCGCCGATAACGGAGCCGCCGCGCAGCGTGGCAAAACCGATGGTGCCGACCTCGCGGGGACCTGTATGGCCGTCGCGAACACGAACCGAGCTGGCGGCCAGATCGATACCGCGTCCCCTGGCAGCGGCCTCTCCCAGCAGCAGCGCGGTGCCGGAGGGCGCGTCGACCTTGCGCTTGTGATGCATCTCCAGAACTTCGATATCCCAATCTACGGGATCGAGTGCGCGGGCCGCCTGCTCGACGAGAACGCTGAGCAGGTTGACGCCGAGGCCCATATTGCCTGATTTGACGATGCGGGCGTGGCGGCCCGCGGCCGCGATCTTCGCCTCGTCCTCAGTCGAGCAACCTGTGGTGCCGATCACGTGCACGATGCGGGCCTGCGCTGCGAGCGCAGCAAATTCGTTCGTCGTCGCCGGCGTGGTGAAATCGAGGACGCCATCGGCATGCAGAAAGGCGGCCAGCGGATCGTCGCCGATGATGACGCCATTTGGACCAAGGCCTGCGATCTCGCCCGCATCCTTGCCGATGAATGCCGAGCCGGGGCGCGCCACCGCCGCATGCAGCGTGACGCCTTCCATGGAATGGAGGAGCCGTATGAGCGTCTGCCCCATGCGACCTGCTGCCCCAACCACCACCAGCTTCATCGCAGCATCGTCCATGTCAGGCTGTCGTCCCAATTGATCAGTGTGAATCCGAGGCAGCGGGCCTCTGAAGGTTGTTGAGGCGAGCGTAGAGTCCGTTACTGCGCTTCGCAAGCGCCTCGTGGTTGCCCTCCTCGACGACGCGACCCTGCTGCATGACGACGATCTTGTCGGCGCGGACCACAGTCGACAGCCGGTGCGCGATGACAACGACGGTGCGGCCGGTCATGGCTTCGTCGAGCGCCTTCTGAACGGCCGCTTCCGACTCCGTGTCGAGCGCCGATGTGGCTTCGTCGAGCAACAGGATCGGCGCATTGCGCACGAGCGCCCGGGCAATCGAGAGACGCTGGCGCTGACCGCCGGAGAGCGTCACGCCGTTTTCGCCGACGGGGGTGTCGTAGCCTCGGGGCTGGGCAAGGATAAAATCGTGTGCGTAGGCCAGGCGGGCGGCATCCTCAACCTCGGCATCCGTCGCGTCCGGCCGGCCATAGCGGATGTTGTCGCGGATGGAACCCTCGAACAGGTAAGGTTGCTGAGAGACGTAGGCCAGTTGCTCGCGGAGCGACTGCTTGGTGACGTGGGCTATGTCCTGGCCATCGATCAGGATATCGCCGGACGCCGGGTCATAGAAGCGGGGAATGAGATTGATGATCGTGGATTTTCCGGCGCCGGAAGGACCAACGAGAGCGGTTGTCCTGCCCCCTTCGGCCACGAAATTCACGCCGTTGAGAACCGCATCGCTGCCATAGGCAAAAGCGACGGTGCGAAACTCGATACGGGCCTTGGTCACGACGAGGGGCTTGGCGTCCGGCAAATCGCGCTGGCGCGGCTCCATGTCCAGGAGTTCGTAGATCATGCGGGCGTTGACGGCCGCCCGCTCCATCTGCACCTGCAACTTGGCAAGGCGGCGCGCCGGATCGTAGGCAAGAAGCAGTGCCGTCACGAAGGAGAAAAAGGCGCCCGGCGGCGCGTTGAAATAGATCGACCGATATGCCGCGTAGGCCAGCACGCTTGCGACCGCAAAGCCCGCGAAGGTTTCGGTCATCGGCGCATTGCGCTCCGACAGCTTGGCGATCTTGTTCCCACGCTCTTCCGCGGCGACGATGATCTTGTTGATTTTCTGCTCGAGCTGCCTCTCCATCGTGAAAGCCTTGACGATGGAAATGCCCTGGATGGTCTCCTGCATCGCGCCCAGCACGTGGCTGTTGAGATCGATGGCCTCTTTTGTTGCCTGACGCAGGCGCTTGGACAGATAGCGCAACGCCAGCAGCAAGGGCGGGGCGAGGATCAGCACCGCCAAACTGAGCAGCGGGTCCTGGTATACCATGACGCCGATCAGCGCCACGAAGGTCAGAAGGTCGCGCGCGGTCGACGTGATAGTCAGGTTCAGCACATCCCGGATGCCACCGACATTCTGGCTGACCTGTGCCGCGATCCGGGCGGAACGCGCTTCGTTGAAATAGCCGACCGACAGCGTCATCAGATGCACGTAGAGACGGCTCTGATAGCGGGCAACGATATTGTTGCCGATCTTGGACAATGCCACCGCCTGGCCATAGCTGGCAAAGCCACGCATGACGAACGCGATGAAGATCGCAAGACAGATGATCCAGACGACATCAGCACGCCGATTGGCGAAGGCTTCGTCGATAATCGAGCGCATGATCCAGGCGGTGAAGGCCGTCGATAGCGCCACGATCACGAGGCAGCCGATGGCAATAGCATATCCCCAGATGTGCTCGCGCCCATTTTCGGCAATGATGCGCTTCAGAACGGCGGTGACCGTACCGCTGTCAACAGGTCGCTGCTGGTTGTTGGATGAAGTCAAAAAAGCTTCCTGTCTCGGACCATGCGAACCGAAACGTCGGCTCGCGCTCGAGCGGCTCTATAAAGAGTTGACGCCCGTTTGGCTAGGGTCGGCTAACGTCGCCAGCGACGCCCGTCCGTCGAAACGCCGAAACTTTCCGGTTTGCGCGCGTAGGAGGAGAGGCCAGCCAGCGCCGCAAGCGGATGGGTGACGACGTAGGTAGGGATGGTCGCGAGCAAGGCAGAATGCGGCGCCTTGTCCTCGAATGCGGCCCGGAACTCCGGCTTTCTCAACGCCGGCAGAATCTTCTGCGAGATGCCGCCGGACAGGAAGACGCCGCCGCGAGCCATGAAAATCATCGCCATATCGCCGGCGACGCGGCCGAGATAGGTCGAAAACAGCGCGATCGTTTCGACGGCGACGGGGTCGGTTCCAGCAAGCGCGTGCGCGGTGATGTCAGCCGGGTCGGCATAGGTCGGCTCGCCACCGTCGGCGGCGCAGATTGCACGGTAGAGGTTGACGATACCGCGGCCGCAGAGGATCTGTTCCGCCGAAATCCGGCCCTCGATGGTTTCGACATGGGGAAAAATCTCAAGATCCCGCTTGGTGCGCGGCCCGAGATCGACGTGGCCGCCCTCGCCCGGCACAGGGATCCAGACGTTGCGCGCATGGATGAGGCCCCCGACGCCAAGACCGGTGCCGGGACCAAGGACGACGCGGGAAGCGACCATCTCACCTGACCCGTTGCCCAGGCGCTCCCTGTTTTCGCCGGAGAGGTCGGAGATCGCCAGCGCCTGCGCCTCGAAATCGTTGACGACGAGCACGTCTTCCAGTCCGAGCCCTTCGATCATCGTTTTCGGACGGACGACCCAATCGCAATTGGTCAGCGGGATTTGGTCGTCGCTGATCGGACCGGCGACGGCCAGAATCGCCGAGCGTGGCTTGATGACGCTCTTTTCGAGGATGGCGGCACGGATCGCGTCGTCGATGGTCTCGAAATCGGCGGTGCGGACGTTCGGAAAATTAATCTGTTCAGCGGCAGCGTCCGCGATGATCGCGAAGCGGGCATTGGTGCCGCCGATATCGCCGATCAGGATCGGATAGGGCAAGGAGGCTTCGCTGGTATCGAGCTGGTGCATGGCAGGTTCCGTTGGTGCGCCTTCAGCGCCGGTTATGCGTGAAGATTTCCGATAAGCTTGTCCGCAGTCGCTTCGTTGAGCGCCATTGGAATATCATAGACGATTGCCAGCCGCATCAGCGCCTTGACGTCCACGTCGTGCGGCATCGGCGTCAACGGGTCGACGAAGAAGATCAGGGCATCGACCTCGCCTGTCGCAATCAGCGCACCGATCTGCTGGTCGCCGCCGAGCGGGCCGCTCTTCAGCCGCGTCACGTCAAGGTCCGGTGCTGCGTCCAGAACGCGGCCGCCGGTCGTTCCTGTGGCAACGATCTTCCAGTTCACCGCCAGCGTCTCGCGGTTGCGGCGGGCGAATTCCGCCATGTCATCCTTCTTCTGGTCGTGTGCAATCAACGCAAGGCATTTGCCACTGGCCATAAAGGAGACCTCCGTCTGAAATTCAATCGATTTGACCGCTTCTATACGAAGAGCTTTGCCTTTTAAAGAGTGCTGTGCCCACGCTCATTGGACTGACGGCTTGTCATCGGGAACAGGGCCGGTGGCAGGCAGCGCACCGTCGGGAGCGACAGCAGGCTCCGCCGCCGGCGCGACTGTCAATGCTTCGGCCGCCGACGCGCCGCCATAGGTCGCGCCCCGCGCCGAACCGACCGACGGCGCAGCGAGAACCGCGGAGCAGGCATTCGGAAGATCCGATACCATCACCTCGCGCGGCTTGACCGGCTTTGTGCCGGGCTTGGGCGGTTTCGGGGCAGCCCAAGGCTCCTTGGTAAACCACCATGCCAGAGACTTGTCGCAGCCGTCACCGGCGGCAACGGGCGCCTGAGGCTTGCAGCCGGCCGCACCCGGCGGGCACTTCATGCGGATATGGAAATGCGAATCGTGACCATATTCGGGACGAAGCTTGCCCAGATTGGTGCGATCGCCGGTCCAGGTGTCGCACATCTTCTTCTTGATTGCCGGATTGACGAAGATCCGCTCGACCTGCGGGTAGCTTGCGGCGCGCATCAGGAGCCGCGCGTGCGCAGCGCTCCAGACGTCAGGATTGATGGTTAGGAACGCGTCCTTTTGCAGCATCGTCGTGAAAGGCATCGTCTCACGTTCCTCTGCGCTCATCCTGTGGGACGGCATAGGGGTGAGCCAGACGTCTGCGTCGAGGCCGATCTGGTGCGAGGCGTGGCCGTTGAACATCGGCCCGCCGCGCGGCTGCGCAATATCGCCGACGAGAAGACCGGGCCAGCCGTCATACTTTGCGGCATCGCGCGAGAGCCGCTCCAGCAGTCCGACCATCGCAGGATTGCCCCAGCGCCGATTGCGCGAAAGCCGCATGGCCTCCCAGGTCGGGCCGTCGGTCGGCAGGGCCACAGCGCCCGACATGCAGCCCTTGGCATAAAAACCGAAAGGCTGCGCCCCTCCCTGCGTCGGTAGCGCGACCGAACCGAAGATCGCCTTCGCGCTGCCCGGGCTCGGCTGTTTCTGTTGCGCGGCGACGTCGCCTGCGACGAGGCTTGCGCCCATCGCGCCGGCGAGTGCCAGCCTGCCTAGGCCGTGAAGAGCGTGAGAGATGCGGAGAACCATGCCATTTCCTGAACGTCTGCCGACTCTGGTCGGGTGATTTGCAGCTGAGCCTACCGTGAAAAGCAATTTTGGTGAATCGATGTTTTGGCCTTGGCCGACTGCGTGGCGAGATCCCCCCGGCGAAGTCGGTCGAGCGACCCAGGCCGCCGGCACAACGGTCACGATTCCGCGAGCCCTATAAAAACTGGCGGCTCACCTGTTTTTCGCCTGCTTTTCGCCTATTCTCGGCGAAGCGAACAACAATATGGGGCTGGCGAATGACGCGTGCGTGGTCGAAACTGGGTTGGGTTCTCTCTCTTGCCGGCGTTCTTGTTCTGCCCTTGCAGGCGTCGGCGCAGGAACAGAACTTCCGGATCGGCACGTCGACAATCGGCGAACTCAAATATCAGCCGGGCTTCAAGCATTTCGACTACGTCAATCCGGATGCGCCGAAGGGCGGGGATCTCAGGCTCTCGACGGCAGGAACTTACGACACCTTCAACCCGATCTTATCGAAAGGTCAGGCCGCCATCGGGCTGGCCTTGCCGTTCGAGACCCTTATGAAATCCGCCGATGACGAAGTCTTGTCGTCATACGGGCTTTTGGCCGAAGGAGTGTCCTTTCCTGCTGACGTATCAAACGCGACCTTCCGCCTCCGTGCCGATGCAAAATGGGCCGATGGCCAACCGGTAACGCCTGATGATGTGATCTTCAGCTTCGACAAGGCCAAAGAGCTCAATCCGCTTCTTTCGAACTACTACAAACATGTCGTGAAGGCCGAAAGGCTTGGTGATCGCGACGTGAAGTTCACCTTCGATGAAACAGCCAACAAGGAACTGCCAAACATTCTGGGGCAACTCGTCATCGTTCCCAAACATTGGTGGGAAGGGAAAGGCCCCGACGGAAAACCGCGCGATATCTCGAAGACGACCCTCGAGCCGGTCATGGGGTCTGGCCCATACAAGATCGCGGCTTTTTCTGCGGGCGCGACGATCCGCTACGAGTTGCGAGATGATTATTGGGGCAAGGACATCGGTGTGAATGTCGGCCAGAATAACTTTCGCAATATTTTCTATACGTATTTCGGCGACCGAGATGTCGAATTCGAAGCCTTCCGGGCAGGCAATATCGATTACTGGCAGGAAACGCAGGCGGCTCGCTGGGCAACGGGTTATGACTTCCCGGCCGTGAAGGATGGGCGTGTCAAGAAAGAAGATGTTCCCAACCCGTTGCGCTCGACCGGTATCCTGCAGGCGCTCGTTCCAAACATGCGTCGCGACACCTTCAAGGATGAGAGGGTGCGCGAAGCTTTGAACTATGCCTTCGATTTCGAGGAGCTGAACCGCACGGTCGCCTTCGGCAGCTACAAGCGCATCGACAGCTATTTCTGGAATACGCAACTTGCTTCCTCCGACCTTCCGCAGGGTCGGGAACTGGAGCTTCTGCAGGGCTTGAAGGATAAGGTCCCGCCAGAGATCTTCACGACGCCCTATACCAATCCGGTTGGCGGCGACCCGAAGAAGAGTCGCGACAACCTTCGCAAGGCGATCGCGCTGTTGAAGGATGCCGGCTGGGATATCAAGGGCAACCGCATGGTGAACACCAAAACCGGCCAGCCCATGAGTTTCGAAATTTTGCTGTCGAGCCCCATACTGGAGCGCTGGGCCGTACCCTATGCCAACAATCTGAAGAAGATCGGCATTGATGCCCGGGTGCGGACCGTGGATGCTTCGCAATATACAAACCGGGCACGCAGCTTCGACTACGACATGATCTGGAATGTCTGGGCCGAGACGATGAATCCGGGCAATGAGCAGGCGGATTACTGGGGTTCGGGCTCGGTCGATCAGCGGGGTTCCCGCAACTATGCGGGGATCGCCAATCCGGCCATCGATGCACTGGTTCGCATGATCATTTTCGCGCAGAACCGCGATGAGCAGGTGGCGGCGATCAAGGCGATGGACCGCGTGCTGCTCGCCAACCACTATGTCATCCCGCTTTTCTACCGGGATACCTATTCGATTGCCTATTGGGACAACCTTAGCCATCCCGCGCAGTATCCCGACTTTTCTATCGGTTTCCCGGAAAGCTGGTGGTCGAAGGACGCTAAATAGCGGACTTGCGTTGGCCCGGCGGCTAGGGTCCAAATGGCCCATTCGAATCACCATGGATAAGCCGGGACAACCGGCGAAAGGCTACGGATTGAAGACTTCTGATAGGACGCGCATCCTGGCGAAATTCGAGACCTGGAAGGCCGCGCGCTGATGGGAACCTATATCCTTCGCCGCCTGCTTTTGATGATCCCGACGATCGTCGGCATCATGGCCATATCCTTCACCGTCATCCAGTTTGCTCCGGGCGGCCCCGTCGAGCAGGTGATCGCGCAGTTGACCGGCGACGCGCAGGGGGCGGATTCGCGCATTTCCGGCGGTGGCGGCGACCTGATGGGCGGGAGCGGCCTTGATGAAGGCGGCTCGAAATACCGCGGCGCGCAGGGCCTCGATCCGGAGCTGATCGCCAAGCTCGAGAAGCAGTTCGGCTTCGACAAGCCGCCGCTGACGCGCTTCGGCGAGATGATGTGGAACTACATCCGCTTCGATTTCGGCGAGAGCTTCTTCCGCAACACGTCCGTGCTCGACCTGATCAAGGACAAGCTGCCGGTTTCGGCCTCGCTCGGCGTCTGGATCATGATCTTTTCCTACGGCATCTCGATCCCGCTCGGCATCCGCAAGGCCGTCAAGGACGGCTCGACCTTCGACGTCTGGACCTCGGGCGTGATCATCATCGGCTATGCGGTGCCGAGTTTCCTGTTCGGCATCCTGCTGATCGTACTTTTCGCCGGCGGCTCGTTCTACGACTGGTTTCCACTGCGCGGCCTCGTCTCGGACAATTTCGACCAGCTTGCCTGGTGGCAGAAGCCGCTCGACTATTTCTGGCATCTGGCACTGCCTTTGATCTCGCTGTCGCTCGCCGCCTTCGCGACGACGACGCTGCTGACCAAGAACTCGTTCATCGAAGAGATCAAGAAACAGTATGTCGTGACTGCCCGCGCCAAAGGTCTGAACGAACGGCAGGTGCTTTACGGCCACGTCTTCCGCAACGCCATGCTGATCATCATCGCCGGCTTCCCCGGCGCCTTCATCTCCGCCTTCTTCACCGGTTCGCTCCTGATCGAGAATATCTTCTCGCTCGATGGGCTCGGGCGCCTCGGCTACCTCTCGGTGGTCAACCGCGACTATCCGATCGTCTTTGCAACGCTCTACATCTTCTCGCTGCTCGGCCTGTTCGTCAGCCTCGTCTCCGACCTGATCTACACCTGGATCGATCCGCGTATCGACTTCGAGCGGAGGGACGTCTGATGGACACCGCCGCCAATCCCGTGACCGCGACGCCGGTCAAGCCGCCGCGCAAGGGGCTGCTGTCGCCGACCAACGTCCGCCGATGGAAGAACTTCAAGGCGAACCGCCGCGGCTACTGGTCGCTCTGGCTGTTTCTCGTACTGTTCGTGCTCAGCCTGTTTGCCGAATTCATCGCCAACGACCGGCCGATCGTCGCCTCCTACAAGGGCGAGATCCTGTTTCCGGTACTGGTCAACTATCCCGAGGAGAAATTCGGCGGGTTCCTGGCTGAAACCGATTACCGCTCCGACGTCATATCGGGCGAGATCAACGCGAACGGCTGGATGATCTGGCCGCCGATCCGCTACTCCTACCGCTCGGTCAACTCCAACATCCCGCATTCGGCACCGACCGCCCCCTTCTGGATGATGAGCAAGGAGGAGCGCTGCTCCGGCTATCCGCAGGGCGTCAACGATCCGGGCTGCAGCCTGAGCAACCTCAACTGGCTCGGCACCGACGACCAGGCGCGCGACGTGCTTGCGCGCGTCATCTACGGCTTCCGCATCTCGGTGCTGTTCGGCCTGGTGCTGACGATCTGCTCCGCGGTCGTTGGCGTGGGAGCCGGTGCGATACAAGGCTATTTCGGCGGCTGGACCGACCTGCTCCTGCAGCGCTTCATCGAGATCTGGTCGTCGATGCCGGTGCTCTACATCCTGCTGATCATCGCCGCCATCCTGCCGCCCGGCTTCTTCGTGCTGCTGGGCATCATGCTGCTGTTTTCCTGGGTCGGCTTCGTTGGCATCGTGCGCGCCGAATTCCTGCGCGCGCGAAATTTCGAGTATGTGCGCGCCGCCCGCGCGCTCGGCGTCAACAACCGCACCATCATGTGGCGCCACCTGTTGCCGAACGCCATGGTGGCGACCCTCACCTTCTTGCCCTTCATCCTGTCGGGTTCGATCACGACGCTGACCTCACTCGACTTCCTTGGCTTCGGCATGCCACCCGGCTCGCCTTCCCTGGGCGAAATGATTGCCCAGGGGAAGTCCAACCTGCAGGCGCCGTGGCTCGGCCTGACCGCCTTCTTCGCCATGTCGATCATGCTCTCGCTTCTGATCTTCATCGGCGAGGCCGTGCGTGACGCATTCGATCCAAGGAAGACGTTTCAATGAGCGATACCGGTGAAACCCTGCTGTCCGTCCGCGATCTCTCGGTTGCCTTTCACCAAGGCGGGGAAACATCGCTGGCCGTCGATCGGATTTCCTTCGACATCCACAAGGGGGAAGTGGTGGCGCTGGTGGGCGAGTCCGGATCGGGCAAGTCGGTCTCCGCCAACTCGATCCTTCGTCTCCTCCCCTACCCCTCGGCGAGCCACCCCTCCGGAGCAATCGTCTTCAAGGGCAAGGACCTCCTGAAGGCATCGGACAAGGCGTTGCGCGAGGTGCGCGGCAACGACATCACGATGATCTTCCAGGAACCGATGACGTCGCTCAACCCGCTCCACAGCATCGAAAAGCAGATCGCGGAGATCCTGGCGCTGCATCAGGGCCTGACCGGCCAGGCGGCGCGCACGCGCGTGCTGGAACTGCTGAACCAGGTCGGCATCCGCGAACCGGAGAAACGCCTTAAGGCTTACCCGCACGAGCTCTCCGGCGGGCAGCGGCAGCGCGTGATGATCGCGATGGCGCTCGCCAACCGCCCGGAGCTGCTGATCGCCGACGAGCCGACGACGGCTCTCGACGTGACGGTGCAGGCACAGATCCTCGAGCTGCTGCGGCAGCTGAAGGGGCAGCACGGCATGTCCATGCTGTTCATAACCCACGACCTCGGGATCGTGCGAAAGTTCGCCGACCGGGTGTGCGTGATGACCAAGGGCAAGATCGTCGAGACCGGCACGGTCGACGAGGTCTTCGCCAATCCGAAGCACGAATACACGCGGCACCTCCTCGCCTCCGAGCCGCGTGGGGAGCCGCCGCTTTCCGACACAACGAAGCCGATCGTCATGCAGGGGTCCGACATCCGCGTGTGGTTCCCCATCAAGGCGGGGCTGATGCGCAGGGTTGTCGACCATGTGAAGGCCGTGGACGGGATCGACCTGTCGCTGCGCTCGGGACACACACTCGGCGTGGTCGGCGAATCCGGCTCCGGCAAGACGACGCTCGGTCTTGCATTGACACGGCTGATCTCGTCGCGCGGGCGGATCAGCTTCGTCGGCAAGGATATAGCCGACTATTCGTTTACCGAGATGCGGCCGTTGCGCAACCAGCTGCAGGTGGTGTTCCAGGATCCCTACGGCTCGCTCAGCCCGCGCATGTCGGTTGGCGACATCATCGCCGAAGGGCTGAAGGTTCACGAGCGGTCGCTGTCCTACGAGGAACGCGACCGGCGCGTCTGCTGGGCCCTGGAGGAGGTCGGCCTCGACCCGACGACACGGTGGCGGTATCCGCACGAGTTTTCCGGCGGCCAGCGCCAGCGCATTGCGATTGCGCGCGCCATGGTGTTGAAGCCGCGTTTCGTGATGCTCGACGAACCGACCTCAGCGCTGGACATGAGCGTGCAGGCGCAAGTGGTCGATCTGCTGCGCGACCTGCAGAAGAAGCACGATCTCGCCTATCTCTTCATCAGCCACGACCTCAAGGTGGTGAAGGCGCTGGCCAACGACGTCATTGTCATGCGCTTCGGCAAGGTGGTCGAACAGGGCGCGTCATCGGAGATCTTTCGCGCGCCGAAGGACGACTACACCAAGGCGCTGATGGCTGCCGCCTTCAACATAGAGGCCGTGCCGACGCCGGCTGTGCAACAATAAAGAAGATCATGTCCACCAGACCTCCCGTTCTCGTCGATCTCAAGTTCAATCCCGAAGGCATTGCCCGCATCCTGAAAACCGCCTTTGCGGATCGCGGCAGCATCAATCTCGCCGATCCCGCTTCCAGGGGCCGCGACCTCAGCGGCATCGACTATGCGCTGCTGTGGAAGCCAGACGCCGATCTCTTCGAGCGCGCGCCCAACCTGAAGGTGATGTTCTCGGGCGGTGCGGGCGTCGACAGCTTCATGAACCTGCCAGGACTGCCTGACGTGCCGATCGTCCGTTTCGTCGATCGCAGCCTGACGACGCGGATGAGCGAGTGGGTGGTCATGCAATGCCTGATGCACCTGCGGGGGCAGCACAGGCACGACCAGCACCAGCGCGAACGGGCGTGGGGCAAGCTGATCGCACCGGAAGCCGCCGAGATCACCGTCGGGATCATGGGCCTTGGCGTCCTCGGCCAGGATGCCGCGTCGAAGCTGCGTGTCATGGGCTTCAATGTCGTCGGCTGGTCGCGCACAGCAAAGGACCTGGAGGGTATCGAGACGTTCGACGCCAGCGAGCTCGACGCATTTTTGTCGAAGACCGATATTCTCGTCGGCCTGCTTCCCCTGACGACGGAGACAACGGGTTTCTACAACGCCCAGCTGTTTGCCAAGCTTCGGCAGGGCGGCGCGCTTGGCAAGCCTGTCTTCATCAACGCCGGACGCGGCAGGAGCCAGGTGGAAACCGATATCGTCTCGGCGATGGAGACCTGCGTGCTCGGCGGCGCCTCGCTCGATGTATTCGAGATCGAGCCGCTGCCCGCGGAAAGCCCGCTCTGGGCCTTGGAAAATGTCTTCCTCACTCCCCACGACGCGGCGGTCTCCGAGGAGACCGCGCTTTTCCGACACGTCGAAGGGCAAATCGCCCGCTTCGAGCGCGGCGAGCCCCTGCAATTCCTGATCGACCGCGCGGCCGGCTACTGAGGCCGGCGGAAACCATCCGGCGACCTCACGGAAGCGATCGATCTCTGCCGTAACAGGGCGGCCATTTTATTTGCGCTGGACATTATCGGCTGTTTTTTCGATAAGAATGGGCACGAGCCGGTCGTCGCGCGCCGGTTTTGGCGGGCCCGAACGGATGAATGGGTGGAATTTATGGCCAAGACCGATATCGCACGGCGCGTCTACAATCACGCGTGGAAGCTCGACCCCATCGTCCGCAGCCTGATCGATACGGACTTCTACAAGCTGCTGATGCTGCAGATGATCTGGAAGCTCTATCCTGACGTCGATGCCACCTTCACGCTGATCAATCGCACGAAACGCGTCCATCTTGCCGAAGAGATCGACGAAGGCGAGCTGCGCGAACAGCTCGATCACGCGCGCACGCTCAAGCTCTCGAAGAAGGAAACGATCTGGCTGGCCGGTAACAGTTTCTACGGGCGCGCGCAGATTTTCGAACCGGAGTTCCTGGCCTGGTTCTCGCATTTCCAGTTGCCAGAATACGAGCTGTCAAAGCGTGACGGACAGTATGTGCTGGATTTCCACGGCTCGTGGAAGGAAACCACAATGTGGGAAATCCCGGCACTCGCCATCATCAACGAACTCAGGTCCCGATCGGCCATGAGGGCGCTTGGCCCGTTCACGCTCGACGTTCTCTATGCCCGTGCCAAGGCCCGCATGTGGGAGAAGGTGGAGCGGCTGCGCGAGCTCCCCGGCCTGCGCATTTCCGATTTCGGCACGCGCCGCCGCCACAGCTTCCTCTGGCAGCGCTGGTGCGTGGAAGCGCTGAAGGAAGGCATCGGCCCGGCCTTCACGGGCACCAGCAACGTCTTGCTCGCCATGGATTCCGATCTCGAAGCGGTGGGTACGAACGCGCACGAACTGCCCATGGTGGCCGCCGCCCTGGCGCAGACCGACGAGGAGCTGCACAATGCGCCCTACAAGGTGCTGCGCGACTGGAACAAGCTCTACGGCGGCAATCTGCTGATCGTCCTGCCCGACGCCTTCGGCACCGCTGCATTCCTGCGTGACGCGCCGGAATGGGTGGCCGACTGGACGGGCTTCCGCCCCGACAGCGCGCCGCCGATCGAGGGCGGCGAGAAGATCATCAACTGGTGGAAGAAAATGGGCCGCGACCCGCGCCAGAAGTTGCTCATATTTTCCGACGGCCTAGACGTCGATGCAATCATCGACACATACAGGCATTTCGAAGGGCGCGTGCGCATGAGCTTCGGTTGGGGCACGAACCTGACCAACGACTTTGCCGGCTGCGCCCCGACGGAGATTTCGGGTCTCAACCCGATTTCCGTCGTCTGCAAAGTCAGCGACGCCAACGGCCGCCCGGCCGTCAAGCTGTCCGACAATCCGCAGAAGGCGACCGGCGATCCAGAGGAAGTCCAGCGGTATCTGAAATTCTTCGGCACGGAAGACCGTGTCGATCAGGCCGTCTTCGTCTGACGCACGAAAGCGCGGCGAAGAAGCCGCGTTCCGGTGGAAGATGCGAGCGCCGTATCATCGGCGCCCCCGCGCTGTTTGCCATCACTTCACCACCAGTATCGCCATGCCCTTCACCCGGTCGTAGAGATCGATCACGTCCTGATTGAACATGCGAACGCAGCCCGAGGAGGCATTTTTGCCGATTGTTGTCCATTCCGGCGATCCGTGGATGCGGTAGAGCGTATCCTTGCCATCCTGGAAAATATAGAGCGCACGCGCGCCCAGGGGGTTCTGCAGACCGGGCGGCATGCCCTGCTTCCACTGGCCGAGCTTCGGATTGCGGCCGATCATGGATGGCGTCGGCGTCCAGGTCGGCCATTTCCGCTTCCACTGGATCACAGCACGCCCCTTCCAGGCGCGACCCTGCGCACCGAGGCTGACGCCATAGCGGATTGCCCGGCCGTCCTTCAGGACGAAGTAAAGGAACTTCGTTTCGGTATCGACGACGATCGAGCCGGCAGGCTCGTCGGTTTCGTAGTCGACCTCCTGGCGGAGATAGTGGGGATCGACCAGCGCGTGGTCGATGGCCGGCAAACGGTAGTCTCCGTCGTCGACGTCCGCATAAATAGCCGGATAATCCGGCGTGGTTCGCACAGGTGGCGCAGGCACGTTTTCCAAAACGGCCGTTTTGGCGATCGGCGGATTGGGTAACTCGACGACAATGCGCTCGGCAGGCAATTGTGTACAGGCCGCGAGAAGGGAAGCACCGGCTGCCGCAGAAAGCAGCCGAAGAACAGAAAACAAATGCAATTTCAAAGATTCCGATTGATCAATAGATTTGTTTGGTGGGTCTCCCTGCACGACCATCCGTGACCAAATTGTGTTTTGCGCAAGGAAAACAGCAAAGGCTTCAGGCATTCGCAAACCCGTGTTGGCGAAGCGCCACACCTGATGGCGGGACTGCCAATGCTGAATTCGGAGGCGCGGTTCGCTGACGATTTTCGACGGGATAAAGTCAATGCACAACTCGTGCGAAGAGCCATGTCGATAGTCCGCACGGACGAAGAACGATAGCCGCAGCCACTCCGGCAGTCAGCAGTTCCGCCAGGCAAGCTGGTCAACCAATCATCGGCTGTGCTTTGGAATAGGTCCAAACTCGCCGATCGGAGCTGTTTGCGGACCCCGGCGGTTCGGTATCAAATGGCGGACAGGGTGGGATTCGAACCCACGGTACGCTTTCACGTACACACGCGTTCCAGGCGTGCGCCTTAAACCACTCGGCCACCTGTCCTTTGCCGGCCTGCATCGTGAGACGCAAATCGTTGGAACGGCGCGATATATACCGATGAATTTTCGGCGATCAACCTAAATCTAACAGTTTTTTGACTTCTTCCGGTAAAAGTGCCGCAGAGCCTCCATTGCAGTTCCGCCGGCACGTCGCTATTTCATGTGTTGGATGGAGAATGATGCGGCTGGCCGGCAGTAGTCCGGCGGATTAGAGGCCGGAGAGATCGATGCGTTTCCTATTGCGATTGGCGAGTCTTGTTGCGCTGGCTGTTGCCGTGATTGCCGGGACCATCGATTCCATTCAATCTGTGGCAGCCTCGTCCGTGGTGATAACGCCCATGGGTGCCGCGTGGCAGGATGTGAACGCCTCGTCTCTCGACGCCCTGCAGTCGTCCATCTCCTACTACATACACCCGCGTTTCTATACGCTTGCCTTTCAATGGCTCATGATGCAGCCGGCTTTTGCGGTGTTTCTTGTGCTTTCGCTGTTGCTGTGGATGGCAGGCTACAAGAAGCCGCCGGTTGCCGGCCGCTTCGCTGCCTAGCCGCGCAGGACGGAGCCCAATTGCCGGACTGGTTAGAAAAATCGCAATTTAGCGATGATTTTGCGCAAAATTCAGCCCGCTTGGGCTGAATTTCGGCAGTGGCGGCAAATTTTTACCAGTCGAAAAATTTCTCGTGAATTTTCTTTTGAGCCATGCAAGGATGCGTGCAGCCAGGCCTCCGGGGGGAGGTCGGTGGTTCCGCAGACATGCCTGAAAAAAGGCTTGCGGGAGGACCCCTAACTAATAGCAACAACAGGGCTGCATTATGAAAAAATCCATTCTGACTCTCCTGGCCGTGGCTGCCATGTCCACGACGGCGCTTGCCGCCGACGTCAAGCCGGCACTGGTCTACGGCACCGGCGGGAAGTTCGATAAGTCGTTCAACGAAGCAGCCTTCAATGGCGCCGAAAAGTTCAAGAAGGAAACCGGTGTCGCGTATCGCGACTTCGAGCCGACCGGCGACACCCAGGGCGAACAGGCCATCCGCAACTTCGYGAGCCGCGGCTTCAATCCGGTTGTAGCCGTTTCCTTCGCCTGGACCTCCGCAATCGAGAAGGTCGCAGCCGAATTCCCGGACACCAAGTTCATCATCGTTGACGCCGTCGTCGACAAGCCGAACGTCCGCTCGGTCGTCTACAAGGAAGAAGAAGGTTCGTTCCTCGTCGGCCTGCTGGCCGGAATGGCGTCCAAATCCGGCAAGGTCGGATTCGTCGGCGGCATGGACATTCCGCTCATCCGCAAGTTCGGATGCGGCTACGAGCAGGGCGCACGCGCGGCCAATGCGAAGATCGAAGTCTTCCAGAACATGACCGGCACGACAGGTGCAGCATGGAACGACCCGGTCCGCGGCGGCGAGCTCACCAAGAACCAGATCGACCAGGGAGCAGACGTCGTCTACGCGGCAGCCGGTGCCACCGGCCTTGGCGTTCTGCAGACGGCAGCCGACAACAAGAAGTTCTCGATCGGCGTCGACTCCAACCAGAACTACCTGCATCCCGGCTCCGTTCTGACCTCGATGGTCAAGCGCGTAGACCTCGCGGTCTTCAACGCCTTTACCGACGTCAAGGGTGACAAGTTCACCGCCGGCGTGCAGTCGCTCGGCGTCAAGGAAGACGGCGTCGCGGCCGCCATCGATGAGCACAACAAGGCGCTCATCACGCCTGAAATGCAGGCTGCGGTCGACAAGGCCAAGGCCGACATCATTGCAGGAACCATCAAGGTTCACGATTACACCTCGGACAACGCTTGCCCGAAGTGATCCGCGACTGAGACGGGCGTATGGTGGAATCTTTTCACCATACGCCCTTTTCGTATTTGGAGCCTGCAGTGACAGACACGCCCGCTATCGAACTTGTGGGCATCGACAAGAAATTCGGTGCCGTTCACGCCAACAAGGACATCAACCTCACCGTCGCCAAGGGCACGATCCACGGGATCATCGGGGAAAACGGTGCCGGAAAATCGACACTGATGTCGATCATCTACGGCTTTTATCATGCCGACAGCGGTGAAATCCGCGTCAACGGCACTCCCGTGGCCATCAAGGATAGCCAGGCCGCAATCTCGGCCGGGATCGGCATGGTGCATCAGCACTTCATGCTGGTCGACAATTTCACGGTGCTCGAAAACATCATGCTGGGCGCCGAGGGCGGCGCGCTTCTCGCCAGGGGCGTTTCCTCGGCCCGCGCCGAGCTGCGGCGCCTCGAGAAGGACTACGGGCTGGAAGTCAATCCGGACGCCGTTATCGAGCAGCTTCCGGTCGGCCTGCAGCAGCGTGTCGAAATTCTCAAGGCAATGTACCGCGGCGCCGAGATCCTCATTCTCGACGAGCCGACGGGCGTTTTGACCCCTGCCGAAGCGGACCACCTGTTCAAGATCCTCGGCGTGCTGCGCGATCAGGGAAAGACGGTCATTCTCATCACCCACAAGCTGCGCGAAATCATGGCGATCACCGATACGGTTTCCGTCATGCGCCGCGGCGAGATGGTCGCGACCCGCAAGACGTCGGAAACAACAGTTGAGGAACTGGCCGAGCTGATGGTCGGTCGCCGCGTGTTGCTGCGCGTCCAGAAGGGTGAGGCCAATCCCGGGAAGGTCGTGCTGTCCGTGCGCAATCTCACGGTCAAGGACAACCGCGGCGTGGTGATGGTCGACAACGTCTCGTTTGACGTCCATGCGGGCGAGATCGTCGGCATTGCCGGCGTTGCCGGCAATGGGCAGTCCGAGCTCCTGGAAGCGATCGCGGGCATCCGAAAGCCGCATTCCGGCGAAGTCCTGCTCGACGGCCAGCCGATTGACAAGGCCGATCCGGCGCGCCTTCGCGAACTCGGCCTCGCCCATATTCCCGAAGACCGCCATCATATGGGCCTGGTGCTGAAGTTCGAGGAGTACGAGAACTCTGTGCTCGGCTATCACCGCAATCCGGCCTACAGCACGGGTCCGTTTCTCGATCTGGAGGCGATCCGCAAGGACGCCATGGAAAAGATCGAGAAATACGATATCCGCCCGCCGAACCCGCGGCTGAAGACAGCGAACTTTTCCGGCGGCAACCAGCAGAAGATCGTCGTAGCGCGCGAAATCGAGCGCGATCCGACGGCGCTGATCATCGGCCAACCGACCCGCGGTGTCGATATCGGCGCCATCGAATTCATTCACCGCCGGATCATCGAGATGCGCGACGCGGGCAAGGCCATCCTGCTCGTCTCCGTCGAACTCGACGAAATCCGCGCCCTTTCAGACCGTATCCTTGTCATGTTTGCCGGCCACGTGGTCGGCGAGAAGACGCCCGATGCCGGTGAACAGACCCTCGGCCTGATGATGGCCGGCATTGCCGCGTGAGGCCTTAATGAGCACTGCTTCCGTCCCACTTCCAAACTGGATCAACTACGGCCTCATTCCGATCCTGAACCTGGTCGTCGCCTTCCTGATCTCCGGCTTCGTCGTCTGGCTGATCGGCGAAAGCCCGCTTGCAGCCCTGTCGCTTCTGATCGAAGGCGCGCTCGGCAGCGGCGAAGGCATCGGCTTTACGCTGTACTATGCCACCAGCTTCATCTTCACCGGCCTGTCCGTCGCCGTTGCCATCCATGCCGGTCTCTTCAACATCGGCTCCGAGGGCCAGGCCTATCTCGGCGGTCTGGGTTGCGCCTTGGTGGCGCTGGCGCTCGACCGCTACGTGCCGTGGTATGTGACGATGCCGGTCGCGGTGGTCGGTGCGGGCCTGTTTGGTGCGGCCTGGGCCTTCATTCCCGCTTTCCTGCAGGCAAAGCGCGGCAGCCATATCGTCATCACCACCATCATGTTCAACTATATCGGCGCCGCGCTGATGGTCTATCTGCTGGTGCACGTGCTAATCGTTCCCGGCAAGATGGCGCCTGAGACCCGCACCTTCCTCGAGGGCGGACAGCTGCCGAAGCTCGGCTGGCTGATGAACATGTTCGGCGCAAAGCTCGGCGCCGCTCCGTTCAACGTCTCCTTCATCATCGCGCTGGTCGCCTCCTATTTCGTCTGGCTGCTGATCTGGCGCACCAAGCTCGGCTTCGAGATGCGCACGCTCGGTGTCAGCCCGAGCGCCGCCTCCTACGCCGGTATCCCCTATGCCCGTACCGTCATGATCGCCATGCTGCTCTCCGGCGCGCTTGCCGGCATGATGGCGCTGAACCCTGTCATGKGCTCTTCCGCCCGCCTGCAGGTGGAATTCGTCGGCGGCGCCGGCTTCGTCGGGATCGCCGTGTCCCTGATGGGTCGGAACCATCCGGTTGGTATCGTTCTGTCGGCCATCCTGTTCGGCATCCTCTATCAGGGCGGCGACTGGATTTCCTTCGAGATGCCGAACATCACCCGCGAAATGATCCTTGTGATCCAGGGTCTCGTCATCCTGTTTGCCGGTGCCCTGGAATACATGTTTCGCCCAGCGCTGGTGCGCGTCTACCAACAGTTCAAGCGCGCGTAAGGAGAGCGAACGATGGATTACTACGACATCTTCATCAGCGTTCTGAGCTCGACCATACGCCTGTCGATCCCGCTGATATTCACGGCTCTTGCCGGGCTTTTCTCCGAGCGCGCCGGCATTTTCGACATCGGCCTTGAAGGCAAGATGCTGGGCTCGGCCTTCGCCGCCGCCTGCATTGCCTACCTCACGGGTTCGGCCTGGCTTGGCCTGGGCGCGGGTATCGTCTGCTCGGTCGCGCTCAGCGTCGTGCACGGCTTCGCCTCGATCACCAATCGCGGCAACCAGATCATCTCCGGCGTGGCCATCAACTTCTTCGTCGCGGGCATCACCATCGTCCTTGGTCAGGCCTGGTTCGGACAAGGCGGGCGCACGCCGCAGCTGGCGGGAGATGCGCGCTTTACGCCGATCATTCTGCCCGGCGCCGACGCGATGCGCGAGGTGCCTGTCATCGGGCCGCTCTATGCGAATGTGATCTCGGGCAACAATATCCTGACCTATCTGGCGTTCCTCGCTGTTCCGTTCTCCTGGTGGATCCTCTACCGCACGCGTTTCGGCCTGCGTTTGCGCGCGGTCGGCGAAAACCCGGGTGCAGTCGATACGGCGGGCATCTCCGTCAGCTGGCTTCGCTACCGTGCCGTCATCTGCGCCGGTATCCTCTGTGGCTTCTCCGGCACATATCTCGCCATCGCGCAGTCGGCCGCCTTCATCAAGGACATGTCGGCCGGCAAGGGCTATATCGCGCTTGCAGCGCTGGTGTTCGCCAAGTGGAGGCCCGTGCCCGTCATGTTCGCCTGCCTGCTTTTCGGCTTCCTCGATGCGCTGGCCAATTTCATGCAGGGCAAGCAGGTGCCGCTGATCGGCGAAGTGCCGGTGCAGATCTTCCAGGCACTGCCCTATGTCCTTACCTGCATCCTGCTCGCCGGCTTCATCGGCGTCGCAACACCGCCGAAGGCCGGCGGCGTCCCCTATACGAAGGAGCGTTGAGAATATGTCCCACGACCTTTTCGAAGCCGCACGCGGCGCCATGGCCTTTGCCCATGCTCCCTACTCGAAATTCCCGGTCGGTGCGGCCATCCGCGCCGAGGATGGCAAGGTCTATACCGGCGCCAACATCGAGAACCTCTCTTTCCCGCAGGGCTGGTGTGCCGAACCGACGGCAATCAGCGCCATGATCATGGGGGGCGCCAGGAAAATCGTCGAGATGGCCGTGATCGCCGAGAAGCTGCCGCTCTGCCCGCCTTGTGGCGGCTGCCGCCAGAAGATCTCTGAGTTTGCATCCAAGGGGACGAAAATCTATCTCTGCGACGAAGCCGGCGTGAAGAAGACGATGACCATGGACGAACTTCTTCCCTTCAGCTTCGAGACGGAACTCGGATGAAAGCCGCGCTCGATCTGATCGCCGGCAGGCTCGGCGGTCTTGCGCCGCGCTACGGCATCGTCCTCGGTTCCGGTCTCGGCTCGCTTGTCAGCCAGCTAACGGACCCGGTTCGGATCGCCTACAAGGATCTGCCGGGGTTCCCGGTGAGTGCCGTGTCGGGTCACGCGGGCGAAGTCGTTGCCGGTCGCCTTGGCGGCGTCCCAGTCATCATGCTGTCCGGCCGCGTCCATTTCTACGAGAAGGGCGATGCCGGCGCCATGCGGCTGCCGATCGAGGTGCTGAAGGGCATCGGAGTGGAAGTACTCATCCTCACCAATTCGGCTGGGTCGCTGCGCGAAGACCTGGCACCCGGTTCGGTGATGCGGATTTCGGACCACATCAACTATTCCGGCATGAACCCGCTGATCGGCGAGGAAAGCGACCGCCGCTTCGTCGGCCTGACGAATGCCTACGACCAAGCTCTGGCGGAGGACATGCGGACGGCAGCCGACAGGGTCGGCGCGCAGCTGTCGGACGGTGTCTACATGTGGTTCTCGGGCCCGAGCTTCGAAACACCCGCGGAAATTCGCATGGCGCGCATCCTCGGTGCGGACGCTGTCGGCATGTCAACGGTGCCCGAGGTCATCATCGCGCGAATGCTCGGCCTCAGGGTTGCGGCCGCCTCCGTTATCACCAACTATGGGGCCGGAATGACCGGCGCAGAGCTGAGCCACGAGGAAACCAAGGACATGGCGCCCATCGGCGGCGCCCGTCTCGCCGCCATATTGAAAGAGATGATCGCGGCCGGAGGAAACACAGAATGAGCAACCACTCCCTGAAGGAGGCCGCGGCTGTCGCGCTGTCTCTTCTTGATCTCACCAATCTCAAGGACGACTGCACGGATGCGCAGATCGAGACCTTGTGCGCCCGCGCGCAGACGCCCTACGGCAATACTGCCGCCATCTGCATCTGGCCGCGCTTTGTCGCCCACGCCCGGGCTGTTCTCGGCGCCGGGCACCCGGTGCGCATTGCCACTGTCGTCAATTTCCCGTCCGGCGACATGGAAATCGCCGACGTCGCAGCCGAGACACGCGAGGCGATTGCCGACGGCGCCGACGAAATCGATCTCGTCGTTCCCTATCGCAAGTTCATGGCAGGCAGCGGCAAGGCGGTGACCGACATGGTCGCGGCCGTGCGCGCCGAATGCAACGGATCCGTGCTCCTCAAGGTTATTCTGGAAACCGGCGAGATCAAGGACGCGGCACTCATCCGCCGTGCCTCGGAACTCGCGATCGACGCCGGCGCGGATTTCATCAAGACGTCAACCGGCAAGGTCGCCGTCAATGCGACGCTGGAAGCTGCCGACATCATGCTGCGCGCGATCCGTCACAGCGGCCGGAAGGTCGGCTTCAAGCCGGCCGGCGGCATCGGATCGGTAGCGGACGCCGCGCTCTACCTCAGCCTTGCGGAAACGATCATGGCGCCTGATTGGCCGATGCCGTCGACCTTCCGCTTTGGCGCCTCCGGTGTGCTCGACGACATTCTTGCGATTCTGGGCGGCACACAGTCGCCACCTGCCGCGGCCACGAGCTACTAGGATGATCCCGCAGGAGATCATCCGCCGCAAACGGGACGGGGATACGCTTTCCGCAGACGATATCCAAGCGTTCATATCGGCCCTTGCCGCGGGCAGGCTCTCCGAGGGCCAGATCGGTGCCTTTGCGATGGCGGTCTGGTTCAAAGGCATGACCCGCGACGAGACTGTCGCCCTGACATCCGCGATGGCACGCTCGGGCGCTATTCTGAGCTGGGCCGACATCGACCGTCCCATAGCCGACAAGCATTCGACGGGCGGCGTCGGCGACAACGTTTCGCTGATGCTCGCCCCGATCGCCGCTGCCTGTGGACTTGCCGTGCCGATGATTTCCGGACGCGGCCTTGGACATACCGGCGGGACGCTGGACAAGCTGGAATCCATTCCGGGCTATGTGATCACGCCTGACGCGACGCTCTTTCGCAGGGCGGTCAGGGACGTGGGCTGCGCTATCATCGGCCAGACCGGGGCGCTAGCCCCCGCCGACGGCAAGCTCTATGCGGTGCGCGATGTGACGGCGACGGTCGATTCCATTCCCCTGATCACTGCATCCATCCTTTCGAAGAAGCTTGCGGCTGGTCTTCAGACGCTGGTGCTCGACGTCAAGCTCGGCAACGGCGCCTTCATGTCCGAGCGCCGCGACGCCGAGGCGCTGGCACAATCGCTTGTCGACGTAGCCAACGGCGCTGGCGTGAAAACATCGGCCCTGATTACCGACATGAACCAGCCGCTGGCAGACGCCGCCGGCAACGTGCTGGAGATCCGCAACTGCCTCGATTTTCTGAAGGGACGGAAGGCTGGAACACGGCTCGAGACAGTGGTGCTCGCCTTTGCGGCTGAGATGCTCTCCAGTTCCGGGATCGTTGGCTCGCTTGACGAAGGCAAGGACAAGGCCATGCAGGCGCTATCGTCAGGCAAGGCGGCAGAGACTTTCGGGCGCATGGTGCATATGCTCGGCGGCCCCTCGGACCTTCTGGAGAGGCCCGATGCCTATCTCACCAATGCTCCGTGCGTTCGACCGGTGGCAGCTCGGCGGGCCGGGTGGCTCTCGTCCTGCGATGTCCGGGATATCGGGATGGGCGTCATCGACCTTGGCGGCGGACGGCGGCATCCGAGCGACCGGATCGATCATCGCGTCGGCTTCTCGGATCTTCTGCCCCTCGGCACGCGTGTCGAACGGGGCGACCGGATCGCCCTGGTGCACGCCGCCGACGATGCGCGTGCAGAGGCCGTCGCCGCAGCGCTTGGCGTCAACTACCGCATCAGCGACAGCACGCCTTCCCTGCCCGCCGTCATTTCGTGCCATCTCTGAGGGGTCACTGCTTCAGGCTAAGCGATCCATCCGCGACCGAGTAGGATGCGAGCTTCTGCAGGAAGCTCATGCCGACCAGCGTGGAGGAGAGAGCGTCGTCCTTCAGAACGAAGGCTTCCACGTCGCGAACACGGATGCCCCCGATCTCGACACGATCCAGCGTCACATGCGCCGCCTTGGTCTGTCCGTTCGCCGTATTCACGGCATAGCGAAAATCAAGCTGATTGGCCGTATAGCCAAGGCGTCTCGCCAGGCTTTCGTTCAGCGCCACATAGGTCGCGCCGGTGTCGATCATCCCCTGCACCGTCTTGCCGTTGATCTTGAAATCGCCGGTGTAGTGTCCCTGCGCATCTGCGCGAAGATGCATGGTTCCGCTGGTGGCACTGGCATTGGTCGCTTGCGCAGGTTCTATCGAGCCGGAAACAAGGTTTGCGGAAACGGGACCCTCTGGCCGGGTCCGGTCGGTTGCCAGGAAGGACGGGACCTGTGTGGCAAACACCGCAGCGATGCTTGCGAATATGACAGTACGCACGAGCATGGAAACAGAAATCCTTCCTGTATAAACCGCGCATCATGCGAGGCCATGTCTCTAGCAGCTACACCAAAATTGCTGACAAGTTGCTAAGACAGGAAAAGCAAACGGCCCGAGGTGCCGTCCCGGGCCATTTACCTGTTGATAAAGTCCGAATTATTTCGTGCCGTACATGCGGTCCCCGGCGTCGCCGAGGCCGGGAACAATGTAGCCCTTTTCGTTCAAGTGGCTATCGATCGAGGCCGTGAAAACGGGGACGTCGGGATGGGCTTCGCGGAAGTTCCTGATGCCCTCGGGAGCCGCCAGCAGGCAAAGGAAACGAATATTGTGCGCCCCGCGCTCCTTGAGTTTCTCGATCGCGGCGATGGACGAATTGCCGGTCGCCAGCATTGGATCGACGACGATGATCAGGCGCTCGGAAATATCTTCCGGCGCCTTGAAATAGTATTCGACCGGCTGCAGCGTATCGTGATCGCGATAGACGCCGATATGGGAAACGCGTGCCGAAGGCACCAGGTCGAGCATGCCTTCCAGCAGGCCGTTGCCGGCCCGCAGGATCGACGCGAATACCAGCTTCTTGCCTTCAAGGATCGGCGACTGCATCGTCTGCATCGGCGTCTCGATCGTTTCCATCGTCAACTCGAGATCGCGCGTCACTTCATAACAGAGCAGCGTGGAGATTTCGCGCAGCAGGCGGCGGAAGCTGCCGGTCGATGTTTCCTTGCGCCGCATGATGGTGAGTTTGTGCTGCACAAGCGGATGATCGATGACCGTAACGCCGTCCATGGCCGAGCCCTTTCTTTAGCTGTTCTTATCGGATGTTTCTTTCATGGAAATCGCCTCCGCCGCAAGAGCGGAGGGCAATTTGCAATGCTGATCCCCAGTCTCGACCGCCTAAAGGCGAGCAAGAAGCGCCTGGCGCGTCGCCTCGTCGACGAATGCCGCCTCGATGCCGGTGCGCGTCATCTCGTCGATCTCGGCATCGCTGAAAGCAAAGACGCCGGCAGCAAGCTCGTACTCGCGCTTGAGCGAGGTATGGAAAAACGGCGGATCATCCGAGCTGATCGTCACCCGCACGCCAGCTTCCTTCAGACGGCGCAGCGGATGGGACGGGAAATCAGGAAAGACACTCAGCGCGATGTTGGAACCGGGACAGACCTCCAGAACAGTCCCCTGGTCCGCAAGGCGCCTCACCAGGTCGGCGTCCTCGATGGCGCGCACGCCATGGCCAATACGTGCAGGGCGAACGACGTCGAGGGCGTCCGCCACGCTGAAGGCACCGCAGACTTCGCCTGCGTGAATGGTGAGGCCCAGGCCAGCGTCACGAGCAATATCAAAAGCCCTGCTGTAGTCGGCAACGCGGCCCATCCGCTCCTCGCCGGCAAGGTTGAAACCGGTGATCAGCGGGTTCTGCACCCTCGCTGCATACTCTGCTGCGCCGACCACGCTCTCCGGACCGAAATGGCGCTCCCCGGTGACGATCAGCCGCGCTTCGATCCCGCTGGCCGCCTTGGCGCGGCGAATGCCTTCGCAGACACCGGATATGTACGCATCTGCCCCCAGGCCGATGCGCTTCCCATGATCCGGCGAGACGATCAGCTCGCTGTATATGGTCCCGATACCAGCGAGCTCATCGAGATATGTTTCCGTCAGCAGCGCGTAGTCTTCCTCGGTCTTGTACACCTCGGAAATCTTGTCGTAGCATTGCAGGAAGCTTGCGAAATCATGCCAGACGTAGACCCCGTCATTGAGGTAGGCACTGATGTCCAGGTTGTACTTGCGGGCCTGTGCCACGGTGAGCGCCGCAGGTGCGGCACCCTCCAGATGGCAGTGCAGCTCCACCTTCTTCAAATGCGTCGTCATAAAAAACTTCTCCCGTGCGGCCCCGCGGGGATACGCAGATGCCGCGCAATCGTTTCGCCGATGTCGGCATAGGTGCGGCGAATCCCGATGTCACGCGAGCCAAGGCCGGGGCCGTAGGCAATGATCGGAACACGCTCACGCGTATGATCGGTGCCGCGCCACGTCGGATCACAGCCGTGATCGGCCGTCAAAATAACGAGATCGCCCGGTTTCAACTTGCCTCCGACCTCCGGCAGGCGGGCATCGAAAGCCTCGAGAGCTGCCGCATAGCCCGGCACATCGCGGCGGTGGCCATAGACCATATCGAAATCGACGAAATTGGTGAAAACAAGATCGCCGTCTTCCGCGGTATCCATAGCCTGCAGCGTGGCGTCCATCAGGGCCTGATTGCCGTTGGCCTTAATCACGCGCGATATACCCTGATGCGCAAAGATATCGCCGATCTTGCCGACCGCGTGGACCGAGCGCCCTTCCTTGACGAGGCGATCGAGCAGCGTGGGCTGAGGCGGAGGAACGGAGAAATCGCGACGATTTCCGGTGCGCTCGAACCTTGCCGGCGTTTCGCCCACGAACGGACGGGCGATCACACGGCCGATGTTCAGCGGGTCGAGCAGGGCGCGTGCAATCGTGCAGAACGTCATCAGCCTGTCGAGGCCGAAATGGGTCTCGTGCGCGGCAACCTGGAAGACGGAGTCAGATGACGTATAGCAGATCGGCTTGCCGGTGCGAATGTGCTCCGCGCCGTGGCGGGCGATGATATCCGTGCCGGAGGCGTGACAATTGCCGAGTATGCCGGGCACATCTGCGGCAGCGCACAGCGCTTCGACGAGCTCGGGCGGGAATGCGTCGCCCTCAGTCGGGAAATACCCCCAATCAAACGTCACGGGCGTGCCCGATATCTCCCAGTGACCGGAGGGCGTGTCCTTGCCGCGCGACACCTCGCTTGCGGAACCGAATATTGCGTAGAGTTTTTCCGGAACCGGCATTCCCAGGGGAAAACGGCCGGACGCCGCCTTTGCCAGGTGCAGAAGCCCGAGCGCGGACATATTCGGCAGTTGCAAGGGTCCTGCGCGCAATCCGTCCCGGTCGGCGGCGCCGGCAGCGCAGAATTCAGCAATATGCCCAAGCGTATCTGCGCCTTCGTCTCCATAGGTCGCGGCATCCGGCGCGCCGCCGACGCCAAAGGAGTCCAGAACGAAAAGGAAAGCACGCGGCATGTTTCACCCGGTAGACGCTGGACGACGTGCCACATCGCGGGCCGTCAAAACCCAAGGATTATAACGATGAAGGCCAATTGGCAAATGTCGCGACCGGCGGGCTTGATGTCAGCAATCGCTGCAAAGCACGTTGTCGCCCTGACGCTGGCGATAGAAATAGGTGCGGCTGATGGTCAGAGTGCTCTCGTTCGGCATCAGATTGGGCGCAAAAAGGAAGAGCTTGTAGGGCACGCTCAGCTCCGTGCGGACGAGGAATGAGCTGGCCTTCTTCAAATCGGGAGGAACAGTGACCGCAGAATTGGCTGTATAGGGCGCCGGTTTGCCCTGCTGCCATGACCACTTCACAGTCGGATTTGCCGATGCGTCGATGGCAATGCCTGTTATCTTCACCGTCAAGCCCGTCGTGCCGTAGGGCGCGAAGATGGCGGACGCTACGGACGGCATGTCATTGAGCCAGGCTTTGGTCACCGTCTGCTGCTGCGTCACAACGTCGGCGATCGCGGCGGACGAGCGGGCCGCGCGCTTGCTGATGCTGAGGCCGATGGTGATCTCGAAGGCACCCACGTACAGCATCACGAGAATCGGGAAGAGGATCGCAAACTCGATTGCGCCAACGCCCTCCCTGTCGCCCGCGAAGCGAAGGCAAAGTGCCCGAAGCCCTTTGAGCATATTCCGGGCGGCCATCACGGATACTGCTCGTTTTGGAATGCCGCCGTCGCGACAATCAGGAAATAAGCCGAGGAGCCGTCAGCCGGTTTGACATTGGTGATGTAGGGGCGGATCAAATCCGTCATGACCTGCCAGCGATAGTAGGCGCGAACCATGTTGATCGTGCCGGCGCCGCCCGGCGCATACTGGAAAGCCGACGTTTTGATATCGGCATCGGCCGCGGTCGAAACCCGGGGAATCGTGGTCGGAATGGCAGCAAACGTCGCGAACTTCTGAACATCGACATAGAGCTTGTTGGGCGTTGCAGCTTCCGTCGACGAGCATCTGATCAGAATGGATATCTCGCTGCAGAATGCCGTGCGAAAGGCCGTAAGGTTGGTATTTGCCAGAGTAATCTGGCCCGTTCGCATCCTGCGGCTCAGCGTATCCACCGCGTTGGACACAAGCTGTTCGCCGGCAAAGGCGATGAACGTCTCGATGATGGCGAAGATCACCATGAAGTAGGGAATCGCAAGCAACGCGAACTCAATTGCGGCTGTCCCGTCACGCGAGCGGGCGAAAGCGGCAAGTGGTCGTCGCCACGTGCGTCCACGCGGATCGACCATTTCCGCTGCTTGATCCGGTTCCATCATGGCCTGCATCCGAGACAGCTTCGATCACACACTTGTAAGCGGCGATCGTTGATTTTCCGTTTCAAGCCGGATCAAGAGTTTAACGAAGACGATTCGCCAAGCGTTTCAGGGGCCGGTCGCCGCTGCTGCCGTGGTATCGCTGTGCTGCTCGCAGTTCGGCGTGCAGGACAGGACCGTGCGCTCCGTCTGGCGAAACACCCGGACGGTGTTGGCTTCGTCGATCGACACGAGAATGCTTTGGTCGAGGATGGCATTGCCGTCGGCATCGAGCAGGACAAGATTGGTGCTGCCGAAGCTTCGGCCTGTCAGCACGATCGTCTTAGCGTCTGCAACAGTCGCATCCGCAACCTTGGCATTGCCGACGATGACCTTGCTCACCGGCCGGTCGAGCTTCAACACGCGCGCCTGATCCATATAGACCCGCAGCATGTCCTGTTGCTGGGCGAAGGCGGATTCGCAAATGCCGAGGGCGGCAAGAATGCCGGCGAGGAATATCCTTTTGCCGCTCGAAGACATTGGCTCTCTTTCACGATCTCAACGGAACTTGCCGACAGCATGAGAAAAAATGGTGAACGAAGCTTTAATCACCCGCCGATTCGTCAGCGAATTGGCCTCGATCCATATAAGCGGCAGGATCACCAGCCTTTCGACACAAAGCAACCCTTTGTACTGATCGCCAAGCATCAGGGCCGCTTTTTCCGACAATGAACGGTGCAATTACTTAAATTTTTACGGTGTTTCGAAAACAGATACTTACTATTCCCAATCACTTTGCCGCGTTCACAGATCGGTAACCCAATTCTTTAAGTTGATGGAAAGAGCGGTTCGCTAGGTTGGGGCAATCCGATCAACGGCAAACAGTTGGCGGACGTGCTGAACATCAACTGGAGTTAGGAGTTATCATGACCAAGCTTGTAAGCCGTTTTCTCAAGGACGAATCCGGCGCGACCGCAATTGAATACGGCCTGATTGCCGCGCTGATCTCCGTAGCGCTGATCACCGGCGCCGGCACACTCGGCAGCAAACTGAACGATGTCTTCACCGGCCTCGGCACCAAGATGACCACCGCAAATACGACTGCTAGCGGTTACTAAGAAGTCTGACATCCAATGACCAGGCGCAACATCGCACTTGGTCGGCAGCATAGGCCCACATGCTAACGCAGTGGGCCTTTTCGCCATATTCAAATCGGGTGACAAGAATGATCGCAGCCTCCGTCTTCGTGATCTTCCCGTTGTGCCTTGCCGTCGCGGCATTCTCCGATCTGTTTACGATGACGATCCCCAACCGGGCATCGATCATCCTTATCCTTTCCTTTTTTGCAATAGCGCCGTTTTTCGGGCTCCCGCTTCCCGAGATCGGTCTGCATCTCGGTGGGACTGCGGCGGTCTTCGTCGTCTGCTTCGTGCTCTTCGCGACGAATACCATGGGCGGCGGCGACGCAAAGCTGCTTACTGCCGCATCGCTGTGGTTCGGCTTCAACCAGTCTCTTGTCGAGTTCCTGGCCTATGTAGGCATCATGGGCGGCGCTGCGACCCTGGCCATTCTCATCATACGCGCGCAGGCAAACACCATTCTGGCCATCGGCCTGCCGATCCCCAGCTCTATTCTCCTTGCGAAGAAAATCCCGTACGGCATCGCGATCGCGATCGGCGGCTTCATGGCCTTCCCCTCGAGCCCGTTGTTCATGGCTGCGCTGCAGAGCCTGAAATAGAGGCAGGTTAAGCTTCCGTTAACCTAAGATGGAAGTCTTTCGTTAACTATAATTACACCAATTGCAGTCCATTCTCCGGATCGAATATCTCGAATCTCCGGGGAACGACCGATGAAACCCGCCCGCCTTTTGATACTTGGAGTGGCTGTCGTGGCGGCTGGCCTTGCCGGCGTGCTGGCGATGAGCCTTGCCGGCCGCGGCTCGGTCGTCACCCAGGTGCAGCAGGTGGTCGAGAAGGAAGCCTCGGTCAATGTGCTGGTCTCCAGCGCCAATCTGCCGGTGGGCGCCAGACTTGACGACAAGGCCGTGCACTGGATGGCCTGGCCGCAGAGCGGCGTCGTGCAGGGTTTCATCACGGAAACCGAGAAGCCGGACGCGGTGAAAGACATGCAGGGCGCCGTCGTCCGCCTTCCGATTTTCGAGGGCGAGCCTATCCGCGCGGAAAAGATCGCAGACTCCAACAGCCGCATCCTGTCCTCGCTCCTGCCGTCCGGAAAGCGAGCGGTTGCCACCGAGATCTCCGTCGCTACCGGCGCCGGCGGCTTTATCCTGCCGAATGACCGGGTCGACCTCATCATGGTCCGTAAGGCCAAGAGCGGCGACAAGTATCTGACCGAGACGGTGCTCAACAATGTGCGCGTCCTCGCAATCGACCAGCAGATTCAGGAAAAGGACGACGGGTCGAAGGCCGTCGTCGGCACGACGGCGACGCTGGAACTGACCCCCGACCAGACGAAGGTGCTCGCAGTCGCCCAGCAAATGGCAGACCGCCTTTCGCTGGCGCTTCGCTCGGTTGCCGATGCGCGCGAACAGGATACCAGCGCAGCAGACTACCTGCTCAGCGGCGACAACGGCAGCGCCCTCGTTCAGGTGATCAAGTCCGGCTCCATCGTCAGCGACACACCCGCCGCGAAGGCCGAGTAAAGGAAATGGAAATGGGCAATTCAAAGCGGCGCATGAAGCCCCTGGTGGCAGGCTGCCTGTCCTTTGCAATCGGCATCACGGGCATGGTACCCGACATCCTTGACGGAATCGGCGCAAGCAAGGCGCATGCGGAATCCGACGGCATGGTCAACATCACCCAGGCAGGCCCGGGCGCACATCGCAGCCTGAAACTCGGACTGAAGAAAGCGATCGTCGTCGACCTCCCGGTCGATGCGCACGACATTCTCGTTTCCGATCCCGCGATGGCCGACGCGGTGACCCGCTCTTCGCGGCGCATCTACCTTTTCGGCAAGCAGGTCGGGCAGACGAATATCTTCATCTTCGGCGCCGACGGCCAGCAGATCGTCAGCCTCGACATTGCCATAGAGCGAGACGTGGCGGGCCTCCAGAACAATCTGAGGCGCTTCATTCCCGACTCCAACATCAGCGTGGAAATCGTTTCGGACAATATCGTGCTCACAGGCATGGTGCGGACGCCGCAGGATGCGGCCCAGGCGGCAGACCTCGCGCAGGTGTTCCTCAAGGGCGGCGAAGCGACGACGCGCGAAAGAACGGTCAGCGGCTCCGGCGGCGACAATTCGGTTGCGCTCTTTGCGGAGGCCCGGCAGGAATCACAGGTCATCAACCTGCTGCAGATCGAGGGCGAGGATCAGGTCACGCTGAAGGTCACAATCGCAGAAGTGCGCCGCGAGATCCTGAAACAGCTTGGTTTTGACAATCTGGTTTCGAACTCGAAGGGCCTGACTGTTGCGCAATTGGGCGCGCCGAACGCCAGCGGCGCCGCGGCGACTATCGGCGGCGGCCTTGCGGCGCTCTTCAAAAGCTCCGTCGGCAAGTACGATATATCGACCTATCTGAGCGCGCTCGAGCAGGCGAAGGTGGTCAAGACGCTGGCCGAGCCAACCTTGACGGCCATTTCCGGCCAGGCCGCGACATTCAACTCAGGTGGTCAGGTGCTGTATTCGACGACCGATAATAACGGCAACGTCACGATCGTCCCGTACAATTACGGTATCAACCTCGCATTCAAGCCTGTTGTCCTGTCGTCCGGGCGCATCAGCCTGGAGATCAAGACGAACGTGTCGGAACCGGCGCCGTCGGTCTCCGGGGCCGCGCCGACCTACCAGCGGCGCTCCGCCGAAACGTCCGTCGAGCTTCCGTCCGGCGGCTCCATCGCGCTTGCCGGCCTGATCCGCGACAACGTCCTGCAGACCTCGAACGGCACCCCTGGGGTGAACAAGATCCCGTTGCTCGGCACGCTCTTCCGGCAGAGGACCGTGGAACGTGACGAGACGGAACTGGTGATCATAGCGACGCCGTATCTCGTCCGTCCGGTCGCCCGCAACCAGCTGAACCGGCCCGACGACAACTTCAGCCCTGAAGGCGACGCCTCGGCGTTCTTGCTCAATCGAGTCAACAAGGTCTACGGCGGTCGGCAAGTGCCGATCGCAGACACCCAGTTCCACGGCTCAATCGGGTTCATCTACAAATGAGCGAAGCGGGATCAGCAATGGCACAACATAGAGATCAGCCGATGGCTCACAAGAAGACGAGCACCCAGATGACCGTTCACCGGATGACCCGCAAGTCCAAGTCGCTGCTCGTCGTTGCAGCCGTGGCCGCTGCAATGCTGTCCGGCTGCGCGTCACGCGACGACCTGACGACCGGCGGCATTCCGGACGACTATCGCCAGCGTCACCCGATCGTCGTGACCGAAGCCGAGCAATCGATCGACATCCCCGTTGCCTCTACCGACCGTCGGCTCAACACCGCGCAACGCGACATGATCCGCGGCTTCGCCCAGAATTACGGATCGAGAGCGACCGGCCCGGTCTATCTTTTGACACCGGAGGGATCGCCGAACTCTGCAGCCGCGCGCCAGCTGCGCGGCCAGGTCCGAGCCGAACTCTCCGCACGCGGCATTGCAAGCTCCAAGATCGTCAACAGCTCCTATGCTGCCAACAGCGTCGGCGACGCGGCTCCGATCCGGCTGACGTTCGTCGGCACGACGGCGATGACGTCGCAATGCGGCCAGTGGCCGAAGGACATGATCAACGACTTCAACAATCAGAACTATTACAATTTCGGTTGCGCGACGCAGAACAATCTCGCCGCGCAGATTGCCAACCCCGAAGATCTGGTTGCCCCGCGCGGCATGACGCCGATCGATGCCGCGCGCCGAAACGCCGCCATCAAGGAGTATCGCGAGCGGACAAGCACGATCGAAGAAGTCAGCGGCAGCTCCAACTTCTGATCAAGGTAGGATTCACGATGGGTACGGTCGAATACGACATCAAGAACACCACCGAGCTCCGACACGCAGAAGAGGCGATGCGGATGGCGGAACTCGAGAACATGCGGCCACTGCCGCGCATCTCCGTGCACGCATTCTGCGAAAGCGAGGAGCTTCAGCGGGTTATGGAGCGCTGCGGCAACGACCGCCGGATGTCGAAGGTCGGCCTGCGGATTACAAGCGGCGGCATTGCGGCAGCCGCGAACATGTTCGCAAGCGCCCCCACGCCGAACCTGATCATTCTGGAGACCAAGGCGAACAGCAGCAGCCTGCTCAGCGAGCTGACACCGCTCGCCAGCGTTTGCGATCCTTCGACGAAGGTCGTCGTCATCGGCTATTACAACGACATCGCGCTCTACCGCGATCTGGTCCGCAACGGCATCTCCGAATACATGGTTCAGCCAGTCGCCATGCCCGATATCATGGGAGCGATGGCGACCATCTTCGTCGACCCGGATTCGGAACCGCTCGGTCGCAGCATTGCCTTCATCGGTGCGAAGGGCGGCGTGGGTTCCTCAACGATCGCGCACAACTGCGCCTTCGGCATTTCGCGCCTGTTTTCGACGGAAACAATTCTGGCAGACCTTGACCTGCCCTACGGTACGGCCAACATCGACTTCGATCAGGACCCGACGCAAGGAATTGCCGAGGCGGTCTATGCGCCCGAGCGCCTGGACGAAGTGTTTCTCGATCGCCTGCTGACCAAATGCTCTGAACATCTTTCGCTGCTCGCGGCGCCCTCGCTTCTCGACCGCGCCTATGATTTCGAGGGGCAGGCGTTCCAGCCCGTGCTCGACGTGCTGCAGCGGAGCGCGCCCGTCACTGTTCTCGACGTCCCGCATGCGTGGTCGGAGTGGACACGGTCCGTCCTTTCAAGCGTCGATGAAGTCGTCATTTGCGCGTCTCCCGATCTCGCCAACCTGCGCAACACCAAGAACATGATGGATGCACTGCGCAAGATACGGCCGAACGACAAGACACCCCATCTCATCCTCAATCAGGTCGGCATGCCCAAGCGGCCGGAAATCAGCCCGTCCGATTTCTGCGAGCCACTGGAAAGCGAACCGATCGCCATCATTCCGTTCGACAGCAACCTGTTCGGCACGGCGGCCAACAGCGGCCGCATGATCTCGGAGATGGATCCGAAATCGCCGACCGCCGAGACCTTCTCGCAGCTGTCGCATATCGTCACCGGCCGAATAGCCGTCAAGAAGGCGAAGAAGAGCGGCCTGCTCGGTCTGCTGAAGCGCAAATGACGCCCGCCAAGAGTGGATTGGAATAAGGCATGTTCGGAAAACGCGGAAACGACGGCTTTGGCAAGGCGGGTGGCACCATCGCGCCGCCTCAGCCTGCTGCACCGAACCCCTCGTCGCCGGCGGTTCTGGTCGAGCCCCAGCGTGAGCCGGCGCGCCATCAGGTCCCGCCGCCGCCCATGCAGACGCCGCAGCGCAAGCGTCCGGCCCGCACCGAGGAATACTACGACACCAAGGCACAGGTCTTTTCCGCGCTGATCGATACGATCGACCTCTCGCAGCTTGCCAAGCTCGACGGGGAAAGCGCGCGCGAAGAAATTCGCGACATCGTCAACGACATCATCACGATCAAGAACTTCGCGATGTCGATCTCCGAGCAGGAAGAGCTGCTGGACGACATTTGCAACGACGTGCTGGGCTACGGCCCCCTGGAGCCGCTGCTTGCGCGCGACGACATCGCCGACATCATGGTCAACGGCTCGGGCCGTACCTTCATCGAAGTCGGCGGCAAGACGATCGAATCAGAAGTCCGCTTCCGCGACAATTCCCAACTGCTGTCTATCTGTCAGCGCATCGTCAGCCAGGTCGGCCGTCGTGTCGATGAATCGAGCCCGATCTGCGACGCGCGCCTTCCCGACGGCTCGCGCGTCAACGTCATCGCGCCGCCGCTCGCCATCGACGGTCCAGCTCTTACCATCCGCAAGTTCAAGAAGGACAAGCTGACGCTCGACCAGCTCGTCCGCTTCGGTGCAATCACGCCCGAAGGGGCAACGCTGCTGCAGATTATCGGTCGCGTACGCTGCAACATCGTCATTTCGGGCGGTACCGGCTCCGGCAAGACGACGCTGCTGAACTGCCTTACCAACTATATCGACAGGGACGAGCGCGTCATCACTTGCGAGGACACGGCCGAACTGCAGCTGCAGCAGCCGCACGTCGTGCGGCTTGAAACGCGTCCGCCGAACATCGAAGGCGAAGGCGAGATCACCATGCGCGATCTCGTCAAGAACTGCCTGCGTATGCGTCCGGAACGGATCATCGTCGGCGAAGTGCGCGGACCGGAGGTCTTCGACCTGCTGCAGGCGATGAACACGGGTCACGACGGCTCGATGGGGACGATCCACTCGAATTCGCCGCGCGAATGCCTCAGCCGTATCGAGTCGATGATCGCGATGGGCGGTTTCACCCTGCCGGCAAAGACGGTGCGCGAGATCATTTCGGGTTCGGTCGACATCATTGTCCAGGCGGCGCGCCTGCGTGATGGCTCCCGTCGCATCACGCAGATCACCGAAGTGATCGGCATGGAAGGCGACGTGATCATCACCCAGGATCTGATGCGCTACGAAATCGAAGGCGAGGACGCATCCGGACGCCTGATCGGTCGCCACAAATCGACAGGTATCGGAAAGCCGCATTTCTGGGATCGTGCGCGCTACTTCAACGAGGACAAGCGCCTCGCGGCCGCGCTCGACGAGATGGAAGCGAAGTCGAAGGAATAAACAGATGTTCGGAATCGATCCGACAATCCTTGCCATTGTCGTTCTGGCCGCCGTCGCGGCTGGCGCGGTTTGCTATGGTCTGCTGTTCTCAAGGATCGAGACCGAGAAAAAAGCGGCAAGCCGCGTCAATCGCGTTGCGTTGGCACAGCTTGACAAGGCGAACGTCAAGGCCGCGCGCGACCGGGTCCAGGAAATGTCGAAGCGCCGCAAATCGGTGCAGGACAATCTCAAGGACCTCGAAAAACGGCAGCAGGAAAACGCCAAGAAGAAACTGACGCTGAAATCACGGCTGACCCAGGCTGGCCTGGCCGTTACTCCTGCGCGGTTCTACATGTTCAGCGCCATTTTCGGCGTTGTCCTGATGTTCGTCGCCTTTCTGGCCGGAGCCCCATTGATGGTGATCCTCGGCATACCCGTCGTCGCGGGCCTCGGGCTGCCACGCTGGGTGCTGGGGTTTCTCATCAAGCGCCGCCAGAACAAGTTCCTCGATGAATTTCCAAACGCACTTGACGTCATCGTCCGTTCCATCAAATCCGGCCTGCCGCTCAACGATGCGATCCGGCTGATCGCCAATGAAGGCAAGGAGCCAGTGAAGGGCGAATTCCGAAGGGTGGTTGAGTCGCAGCAGGTTGGCCTCAGCGTGCCGGACGCATGCGGGCGCATGTCCAACCATATGCCGCTGCAGGAAGTGAGCTTCTTTGCGATCGTCATCGCCATCCAGTCGCAGGCCGGCGGCAACCTGTCGGAAGCGATCGGCAACCTGGCGAAGGTGCTGCGTGAACGAAAGAAGATGAAAGCGAAGGTCAATGCGCTGTCGATGGAGGCGAAGGCATCGGCCGTCATCATCGGCGCGCTGCCGTTCATCGTCGCCACGCTCGTCTACCTCACCTCTCCTGATTACATGATGATCCTGTTTACCGATCCACGGGGGCATCTCATCATGGGCGCTTCCGCAGTCTGGATGTCGATAGGCATCTACGTCATGCGCAACATGGTCTCTTTCGACATCTAGCAGGAGGAAATGCGGTGTCATCCGATCTCGCGACAAGACTGACCGATCCCTCCATGCTGATTGCGGTGCTCGTGGCGCTMGCGGTCTTCGCGAGTTTTTATACACTTGCCATGCCGTTCTTCGAGCGCGGCGACCTTGCCAAGCGCATGAAGGCCGTGTCGACGGAACGCGAACAGATTCGCGCTCGCGAACGTGCCCGTATGAACGCCGAATCGGGCAGCAAGGCATCGCTACGCACGCAGAACAATCGTTCCGTTCGCCAGATCGTCGAGAAGTTCAATCTTCGTGAAGCGCTGGTCGATGAAAATACCATGAACAAGCTGCGCGCGGCCGGATATCGGTCGGAGAACGCGTTGAACATGTTTCTCGTGGCTCGCTTCCTGTTGCCTTTCGCTTTCTTTGCATTGGCGATCTTCTGGGTTTTCGGCCTCGACCACCTTGTCGACAAACCGACACCGATCCGCTTCCTTTTGACCCTCTGCGTCGCCTATGCCGGCTTTTATGCTCCGAACATCTTCATTTCCAACCGCATGGGGAAGCGGCAGCATTCGATCAAGCGTACCTGGCCGGATGCCCTCGATCTGATGCTGATCTGCGTCGAGTCGGGGATCTCGATCGAAGCGGCGATGCGCCGCGTATCGGACGAGCTTGCCGAAGCCTCGCCGCCGCTCGCCGAGGAAATGGTGCTGACGACCGCCGAGCTCTCCTTCCTGCCTGACCGCCGTGTGGCACTGGAGAACCTCGGCACGCGCACGCAGATTCCGATCGTTCAGTCGGTCGTGCAGGCGCTTATCCAGGCCGACCGGTACGGGACGCCAATCTCGCAGGCGCTGCGCGTGCTTGCACAGGAGGGGCGCGACGAGCGCATGAACGAAGCCGAGAAGAAGGCGGCGGCCCTGCCCCCGAAGCTCACAGTCCCGATGATCCTGTTCTTCCTGCCGGTCCTCGTTGCGGTCATCCTTGGGCCTGCCGGCATCCAGGTCTCCGACAAATTCTAGGTGTTCCTGCCGTTTGCGCGTCGCCGGGCCTGCGGTTTTGCCGGTGGACGACGAAAGGAAACCATGAAACACACTGTTCAGGGTCTATCTCCTGAACCGTGCGGAGCCACCATGTCTTCACTGGGCGAATTCGTCAGCATCATTGCGGCCTTGTCGATCGGGGCCATGAGCCCTGGGCCGAGCTTCGTTGTCGTCTCCCGGATCGCCATTTCGCGCTCGCGCGCCGATGGTCTCGCGGCGGCTCTCGGAATGGGGCTCGGCGGTGTTGCATTCAGCATATTGGCACTCGCGGGGCTGACTGCCTTGCTATCGCAGTTCGAGTGGCTCTATCTGGCACTCAAGGTGGCCGGTGGGGCCTATCTTGCCTATATCGCATTCAAGATCTGGCGCAGCGCCAGGGAGCCTCTCGACATCGGCGAGCAGACGATCGGCGGCCGCGCGCTCGGGCGCAGCTTTACGACCGCGCTACTGACGCAACTCAGCAATCCGAAGACCATTGTCGTCTACGCCAGCATCTTTGCGGCGTTGCTGCCGAAAACCATTCCGCTTGGTCTCGTTGTCGGGCTGCCGGTCGGGGTTTTTTTCGTCGAAGCCGGCTGGTACACGATCGTGGCGCTGGCATTTTCCGCCCGGCATCCGCGCAGGGTCTATCTTGCGGCGAAAACGTGGATCGACCGTGCTGCCAGCACGGTCATGGCGGGTCTCGGCCTACAGCTGGTCATTTCCGGCCTGACGGGTCGGTGAACCGTCAGTTGGTGCTGTTGCCGGCGCCGCCGGCTTCCTTGGCTGCAAGCTTCTGCCACGAATTCTGCTGCGACAGCATCGAGCGCAGATAGGCGACGTTGGCGTCGGCCTGCTGCTGCGACAATTCGCGGCGTGCGATCTGTTCGGCCTCGGGAAAGTGGCCCTGGAGACCGACGACGAGCGCAAGGTTCTGGCGGACACGGCTGTCGGCCGCCGGTTGGGCGGCTGCCTGGCGCAGATAGGTCTCCGCTGTACGCAGATCGCCGGTAAGAACATAGGACATGCCGAGATTGGACAGGATCGAGGGCTCGGTCGGCTCGATGTCGAGCGCGTCCCGATAGCGCTGGCGTGCCTCGGGGGAGCGGCCGAGCTGGTCGAGGATCGCGCCTTCTGCCGAGATCAGCTTCCAGTCCGGGCGATCCGGCGTCTGGGCACGTCCGATGGTATCGAGAGCCTGCTGCAACTGGCCGGCCGCGGCCTGTGCCTTGCCATAGGCGGCAAGGACGTTTCTATCCGACGGGTTGCTGATCGCAACCTGCTGCATCACGGCAAGAGCCTGGGCGTCCCGGCTCTGCATGCGCAGGAGATTGGCATAGTTGACGCCATTGACCGGATCACGCGGATTCTTCTCGTAGGCCTGTCCCACGCGCTCTGTCGCGGCGCGAACTTCCTGATCGTCCATCGTCTCGACGGGTTTCGTCAATTTCGGCACGGAGCCGGTGGTCATTCGGTCCTTTGTCGTCGTGCAGCCCGCAAGAGAGAGCGCGACCAGCGCGAGCGCCACGCCATGGAAAATGCGGGTTTTGATATGAGGGTTCGCCAAAGCAGGCATCGCGCTTTCCTGAAATCCGACATTGGCGCCTGACCTAGAAACAGAACAGGGGAAAGGCTTTGACGCAATCTTCACTCCAGCAATAGTCTGTTAACCCTAACAGACCGTTAAAAAGCGATTCCCGGACGCCCCCGAAGGACAATCATGGCCCCCTACCAATTCATCGAGAGACCGACCCCCTTCAACACCAAGGGCGGCTCGACCCTACCGATCTTCGCCGTTACGCCTGCGCATATCGAGACAGGCACCATCGACCCGATCGCTCTCGATTGGGCGAAAAAGGCCGGATACAAGGCTGAAAGCGGCTCCATGCTGCTGATCCCGACGGAGGACGGTCACCTTGGCGGCGCGCTTTTCGGCCTCGGCACCAATCCTTCGGAGCAGCCCTATATCACCGGCAAGCTGGCTCGTACGCTGCCGGCCGGCGATTGGCACATCGAAACCGCGCCGCTGACCGCGAACCGCCTTGCGCTGGGCTTCGGCCTCGGCAGCTATCGCTTCGACAGGTACAAGTCGGAGAAAGTTCCGGCGGCGACGCTGTTGATCCCGCGCGACGCCGACGGCGCCGACATCAAACGCCAGCTCGCCGGCGTCTTCCTGGCACGCGATCTCATCAATACGCCGACCAACGACATGGGCCCCAACGAACTGGAAGCCGTGTTCCGTGGTCTCGCCGCTCACTACAAGGCGGAAATCTCCGTGGTTGGCGGTGAGGACCTCAGGCAGAATTTCCCGCTGATCCATACCGTCGGCCGCGCCAGCGCCGATGCGCCGCGGCTGCTCGAACTGCGCTGGGGCAAGAAGGGTCACCGCAAAATTACGCTTGTCGGCAAGGGCGTCTGCTTCGATACGGGCGGCCTCGACATCAAGCCAGCGTCCTCCATGCTGCTTATGAAGAAGGACATGGGCGGCGCTGCCAACGTCATGGGCCTGGCACTGATGATCATGGATGCGAAGCTCAAGGTCGATCTGCGCGTCATCGTCCCGGTCGTCGAGAATTCGATCTCGTCGAATGCCTTCCGCCCGGGCGACATCTACAGGAGCCGCAAGGGCCTCACCGTCCAGATCGACAACACGGACGCCGAAGGACGGCTGATTCTTGCCGATGCGCTCGCCTATGCCGACGAAGATGCGCCGGATCTGCTGATCGACATGGCCACGCTGACGGGGGCCGCCCGCGTGGCGCTCGGCCCCGATCTGCCGCCATTCTTCACCGACGATTCGAACCTTGCCCAGGATCTGATGGAGGCAAGCCTGGAGACGGACGATCCTTTGTGGCGGCTGCCGCTCTATGCCGGCTATGAGAAGGACATTCGCGCCAAGTTCGCAGATATCACCAATGCCCCGGCGGGCGGCATGGCGGGTGCAATTACCGCGGCGCTTTTCCTGAAGCGCTTCGTCAGCAACACGACGAGCTGGGCGCATTTCGACATCTACGGCTGGGCGCCCTCCGAGCGTCCGCATTCGCCAGGCGGCGGCGAAGCGCAGGCGATCCGCGCGCTCTACCACCATATCCGTCAGAGCGTGCGCTGATCCGATCGTTAAAATTCGATTCACCTTGCGGGGCGGCAGTTTTGCCGCCCCGTTGCATTGCGCAGTCGAGTACCCGAAAATGGAACGCCAGCGTAACGAATCTCCGGAGGGCCTGTGCCGATCGAACTGACTGCCTCGCAGGCGCTGGGGCTTTGGCATGGCGTCGCGCTCGATCAGGTGCGCCACGACGACCGCGATTTGACGTTGCGCCAGATGGCAATCCTGCTGCATATCTATCTGGTGCCGCCGCCACATACTGTTCGCGGACTGGCGGCGGAACTGAACGTGACGAAGCCGGTGATCACACGGGCGCTGGACACGATGGGCGAGATGGGTCTCGTCGATCGCGTGCGCGACGAGCGCGACAGGCGCAACGTCGTGATCAAGCGAACCGTCGGAGGCGCGCTCTATCTGGAAAAGCTCGGCGACCGGGTGCGCGAGCAGGGCCGCCGCCTATCACTTTAGGCCGGCTATTCTTGGGAGAAAAGATATGACCATGCTCGATCGCCGCTTGCACGCTTACAGGCCCGATCTCGCAGAGAGTGGCCTTCAGGGCCAGGTCGAGGCGTTGCGCTTCGTGGACGGCACGCCAGCGCGTGTTGCAGTGCCGATCGTCGGTCTGCGGCCGCAACCGGACCTCACGACAGGCATCGATACCGAACTGCTGCTAGGCGAGGACGTCACAGTCTTCGACCGGGCCAATGGCTGGTCCTGGGTCAAGGCGGCATCCGATGGGTATGTCGGCTATATCGAGGAAAGCGCGCTCTGCGAAGCCGAAGGGACACCCACGCACATCGTCACGGTACAGCGGACGTTCCTCTATCGCGAACCGGAACTGCGCAAACCTTACAAGTCCATTCTTTCGATGGGCAGCCGCGTCAGGGTCGTCGGCGAAGCCGAGGCACGCGGCAATCGCTATGCGATGCTGGAAGACGGTACCGCCATCTTCGTCAAACATGTCCAGCCGATCGGAGAGAGTAAAGGTGGCGACTATGTCGATGTCGCTGCGCGGTTTCTGGAAACGCCGTATCTCTGGGGCGGCCGTTCGGGGCTCGGGATCGACTGCTCGGGCCTTGTCCAGCTTTCGATGTTGATGACGGGCCGCCGCGCGCCGCGCGACACGGACATGCAGGCGGCAGGACTTGGCGATCCGATCGATCGCACGGAGCTGCGCCGCGGCGATCTGGTTTTCTGGAAGGGCCATGTCGCCGCGATGGAAGATCCCAAAACGATCATCCACGCAACGGGCAACACCATGACCGTCGTGCGCGAGAATTTCGAGGCGGCGATCAAACGGATCGGTTGGCTCTACGAGCAGCCGACCGGCTACCGCCGTCCGATCAGATGACCCGGTGGCTGCGGCCAGGATGTGATGCCGCCTGTCCAATCCTCGAAGGCCTTCGACAGCCTCAGCACGCGCATGTCGTCGAATCGCGGACCAACGATCTGCAGTCCGATCGGCATGCCGGACTTCGAGAAGCCGCAATTGACCGATGCCGCCGGCTGCTCCGACATGTTCCAGGGAACCGTGAAGCCGATGTGTTCGAAAGGTAGCGCCGGATCGTTCGTGGGCGATGCCCACTCCGCCGGGTAGGAGACGATCGGATTGGTCGGCGAAAGGATGGCATCGACCTCGGTGAACAGCGTTCCGCAGGCCTTCCTCATCTCGAACGTCTGGTTGAAGCCCTTGACGGCATCGACGCCGCTGACGTTCGCCCCCCCCTTAGCCCAGCTATAGATGTAGGGAAGAATGCTGTTGCGCCGCTCTTCGCCCAGTGCCTCGATGTCGCCCCAGAAGCGGGCGCGCCAAAAATTGTCGAGGCCATCGAGCATCGCGCGTGTCAGGACCGGCGCAACGGGGATCACGATCGCGCCGGCCTTTTCGAAACGCCTTGCGGCATCTTCGACGGCCGACTGCACCTCGTCATCTACGGCAAGACCGCAGCCGGCGTCGAGCATGAGGCCGATCTTCAGGCCGCGCAGGTCGATATCGAGGTCCGTCCAATCGAGATCGTTCGGCGGCAGGCTGGTTCCATCGCGCCAATCCGGGCGCGACAATGTGGCCATGGCAAAGGCCGCATCTTCGACCGCACGCGTCATCGGCCCGGCGCAGCGGCCGACATAACAGGGATCGACAGGAATGCGGCCGTGGCTCGGCTTGAAGCCGAAGATGCCGGTCCAGCCGGCGGGAAGGCGCACCGAGCCGCCGATATCGGTCCCGATGTGCAGCGGGCCGTAGCCCGCGGCTGCGGCAGCGGACGCCCCGGCGCTGGAGCCGCCCGGGTTCTGCGTCGTGTTCCAGGGATTGCGGCTGAGACGATGAAAGCTCGAAAGCCCGGACGAGAGCATTCCGTAGTCGGGACATGTGGTCTTGGCGAAGATCACAGCACCGTCTTCGCGGAGCCTTGCGGCAACAGGGGCATCGTCCTCCGCGGGCTTCAGCTCCACTGCCTTGGTGCCGAGCGGCACGGGCTGCCCCTTGGTGGCGATCAGCTCCTTCAGCGTCACTGGCACACCATCCAGTGCGCCCAGCATTTCGCCCTTCATCCAGCGGTCGGTCGACGCCAGCGCCTGCTTGCGGGCCTCGTCGGGATCATAGGCGTAGAGGGCGCAGATCGACGGTTCCCACGCTTCGATATGCGTCTCGAGCGCCAGCCAGTATTCGAGCRGGGACAGGCTCCTCTCTGCAAAACGCCGTCTCAGTTCGCGAATGGTGATATCGGTTTCGGTCATGGGAGGATCTTCTTCATTTTGGGCAATCAGCGGCTGGCGTCGCGCGGATCGAGCAGGTCGCGCAATCCGTCGCCAAGCATGTTGAAGCCGAAAACGGAAAGCGCGACGGCAAGGCCGGGCAGGATCGCCAGCCAGGGCGCGAGCGCGAGATAGGTCTGCGCATCGGCCAGCATGCGTCCCCAGGTCGGAGCCGGCGGGGCGAGGCCGAGACCGAGGAAGCTCAGGCCGGCTTCGGTCAGTACCGCGAGACCAAGCTGGATCGTCGCCTGCACGATGATCTGGCTCGCGATGTTCGGCAGCACGTGGCGCACCGAGATCGTGAAGCGGGTGTTGCCGATCGCGCGCGCCGCCAGAACATAGTCACGGCTCCAGGCTTGCAACGCACTCGCCAGCGTGACGCGTGCGAAGACCGGGATCATGAAGGTTGCGATGGCGATGATCGCCGTCATCCGGCCCGGCCCAAGAAAGGCACCGAGCATCATTGCCGAGAGAATTGGCGGCAGGGCAAATATGACGTCGCAGGCACGCATCAGCAGGCTCTCGAAGGTCCCGCGGAATGCCGCGGCGGAGATGCCCGCAATCGAGCCCAGCGTCCCACCGACGGCAACGGCCACAATTGCGATCGACAGCGAATTCCAGCAGCCGACCATCAGCATCGAGAGCACGTCGCGACCGAACTGATCCGTGCCGAGAATGCCGAAGGCGAAAGGCGGCTGCAGCTTGTGAATGATCTGCATCTTGGCCGCAGGCAGAGGCGTCCAGACCAGCGATACCAATGCAATGGCGGCAAGGCATGCGACAACCGCGCCTCCGACGATCAGATTCATTCGCCGGCTAATTCTCCGGCGTCTGCGCCGAACGCTGACTCTATTGGAAACGACGGGCGCCATCGTCATATGCCTTTGCGCAGGCGAGGGTCGATTGCCAGATAGGAAAGATCAACCAGGAAGTTCATGACTATGACGAAGGCCGCAAAGAAAAGCACGACATCCTGCATGACGACGATATCGCGTTGCGAGAGCGCCTGGTAGGCAAGCCTGCCGAGACCCGGCAGATTGAAGACGTTCTCCACCAGGACAGCGCCGGCGACGAGAAAGGTGAACTGCAGCCCGAGAATGGTGAAGATCGGGACGAGCGCATTCGGTACCGAATGCCGCCACAGCACCTTGCTGGCCGAGAGCCCCTTGGCAAGCGCGGTGCGGGTGAAATCCTCGTGCAGGGTTTCCAGAACGGCCGAGCGCGTCACACGCGTCAGCACGCCGGCCTGCGGCAGCGCGAGCGCCACGGCTGGCATCAGCAGTGCCTTGATGGCCAGGACGATGCCGGCGCCCCAGCCCGGGAAGCCACCGGCCGGCATCAGGCCGAGCGTCGTCGAGAACAGAATGATCAGCAGCAGCGCCACCCAAAAGGCGGGGACGGCTACGCTGATCTCGGAGAAGATGGAGGCGATCACGTCGAAGGCGCTGCCGCGCCGCGCCGCAGCGAGGACACCCAACGGGATGGCGATCGCCACCGACAGAACGATCGCCATCAACGCAAGCGGCAGGGTGACGGCGAGACGCTCGAGGATGAGACCGGCGACCGGAACGCCATAGGTATAGGACTGGCCGAGATCGCCGGAGCAGACCCCCACCAGCCATAGGCCATAGCGAAGGAGCAGCGGCCGGTCGAGGCCGAGATCATGACGCAACGCCGCGAGTGTTTCCGGCGACGCTGATGTGCCAAGCATGATGGAGGCAGGATCGCCCGGCAGGAGGTCCATCACTGCGAAGATCAGCAAGGACACGACCGCAAGCGTCATCAGGAGACCTACGAGGCGACGTGAGAAAAGAGCGATCATGCGGCGGCTCTTGGATTGCGGAGGAGGCCGAAACCGCGGTCATTGACCGCGCTGAGGCGATGCCCGTCTTGCCAGCCCTCATTCCTGTGTCTGTCACAAGAATCCAGCCACGGCGCGTCCGCGCCGTGAATGACACCTTTGTTGGAGGAGCAGTTTTCCGCACCCAAAGACTTGGGTGCGCCGGATTCCTGTGACGAGCACAGGAGTGGGAGAGAGCCGAGACCTGAAGCGAGCAAAACCATATCCGATCTCCAAGCCACACCTACGCTCCCTATTCCGTGCAACCGCTCTGCGACCCTCTTAGTCCACCCAGAAAGCGTTGGTCAGCACGTTCGAGGGAATCGGCTCGTTCTCCCAAAGCCCCTTCAGCTTCCTGTTCCAGACACCGAGTTTCGGCATGACGAAAAGATAGAGCGCGGGCACGTCCTCGGCGAGAATCGTCTGCGCCTTACCGTAGATCTTTGCCTGAGCGGCCGGATCCGAGGTCTCCTGCACCTTCTTCATCAGGTCGTTGAAAGCCGGATTCTTATAGTTGAAGTAGTAGGGATCGCGCGAATAGATGTCGATGTCCATCGGTTCCGCATGGGCCACGATCGTCATCTCATAGGCGCGGTCCTTCATAACGTCCTGAACCCATTTCGCCGGGAATTCGGTGGGCTCGATGTTCATCGTCACGCCGATTTCAGCCAGCATCGCCTGCATGACCTGGGCGCTACGTGGCGCATAGGCCATCTGCGGCGACTTGATAGTGAAGCTGAAGCCGTTGGGGTAGCCGGCTTGAGCGAGCATCGCCTTCGCCTTTTCCGGATCGTAGGCCAGGTTGCCGGTGAGATCGACATAGCCCGGATCGTTCGGCGTGTAGTGGCTGCCGATCGGCGTGCCGAGGCCGGACCAGGCGCCATCCACCACGGTTTTGCGGTCGATCGCCATCATCAGCGCCTGGCGCACCCGCTTGTCGTCGAACGGCTTCCTGGCATTGTTCATGCCGGCAACGACCTTGAGCTCGGTATTGCCGATCTTGGTCAGAAGTTTCGGATCGCCTTCGAAAGAACTCATTAGCTCAGGGGCGGCGAATTCAGGGATCGCGTCGACGTCTCCCGACTTCAATGCAGCTGCCTGCGCCTGCGGATCGGTGATAAAGCGGAAGGTGACCTTGTCGAGCTTCACCGAAGCCGCCTTGTTCCAGTAGTCCTGGTTCTTCTCGAGTTCGACCTTGTCGCCCTTGGCCCAGTTCACGAACTTGAATGGACCGGTGCCGATAGGCCTGGTTTTGTCGTCGGCGGCCGAGTTCGGCGCCACCATGACCGAGGCCGGCCATCCGAGCCAGTAGAGCAGGCTACCCGTCGGTGCCGACAGGTGCAGCACCAGCGTTTCGGGATCGGGCGTATCGATCGAGGCGATCGAGGCGAAGAAACGTTTCTGAGGATTGACCGAGTCGGCGCCACGGGCCCGATCCAGCGCGAACTTGGCCGAAGTCGAGTCGAACGCCTCGCCATCGTGGAAAGTCACGCCGGTCTGCAGCTTGAACGTGTAGGTCAGACCGTCCGGGGAAATCTCCCAGCTCCTTGCGAGCTGCGGCTGTACCCTGCCTGCCTCATCGACCATCACAAGGCCTTCAAACACGTTCTGCCACGTGACCTGCCCGATGGCGACCGGGGCAGCGATCGTCGGGTCCAGGCCGGCCGGCTCGATCGTCATGCCGAGATTGAGCGTGGTTTTTGCGGCTTCGGCGGGCGTCAAGCTCAGAAGTACGAGGCCAGCCGATACGGAAGCTCCGAACGAAAGCCGTCGGACGAGACTCGCACAGGGTGCGAGCGAAACCTTGATCATCATGTTCCCCTGTCTGGCCGCCACTGTCTGCGACTGGCCCATTGCGGATAGAGTGTCATTGCGACAGTGCACACACAACGACGAATTTGTGTGCTCAGCGTAGCCGAAAAAGCTACACCGGAATTCGTGCGGCGATGCAAGCCCGCCAGACTATTCTTTGGGCGCGTGCTGGCTGTTGGCGCGATCGCGCATGAAGCGCTCGATGAAGTCGAGGAGCTTGGTCGCGGCAAAGGACAGCTGGCGGTCGGGCGCCACGCAAAGATCGACGTGCGTGCATATCGCGCTCTTGGCGGCGAGCGGCACGGCGCAAAGCTGGCCGGCATTGATCTCGCGCCGAACAGTCAGCGCGGGCAGCAGGGTCACGGCAGCTCCGCTCAGAACCAACTCCTTCAGCATCTCGAGCGAACTCGTCACGAAGACCGGTTCGAAGGCCAACCCGGCCTTTTCACATAGCGCGTCGAATGCCTGGCGAAAGCCGAAGGACTGGTCGGGGAGCGCCAGCGAATAGTCCACAACGTCCCTAAGGTGGACTTCGCTCTTTGCCGTTGCCGGATGGCCGGGAGCGGCGATCAGATCATAGGCGATCTGCGAACGGAGCCGGACCTTGGTGCCCGACATCGGCGGCGCAAACAGCGTCACCGCGATATCCGCTTCAGCACCGTTGACCGCCTCCACGGCCTGGCGGGCACTGGTGATCGTCACCTCGAAACGCAGCTTCGGATACTTCAGACTGAATTCGGCCAGCGCCGGTGCCAGCAGGTTGGCGACCGTCGCACCATTTGCATGGATGCTGACGCGCCCTCGCTGCAGCCCCTTCAGGTCCTCGATCAACTGCCCGACATGATCGAGTTCGCGCAGAGTGCGCCCCGCACGAGCCGCGAGCAGTTCGCCCGCCGCCGTCAGCTTGACACCGCGCGCGCTGCGCTCCACCAGCGGCGCGCCGAAGTGATATTCGAGATTCTCGATCTGCCGGCTGATCGCCGTCGGCGCAACGTTCAGATTCTCGGCTGCTTGGCGCATGGAGTTTGTCCGCACCAGCTCGTCGAAATACAACAAGGCCCGAATCTGCATGTCATCGTCTCCGCCGCTTCGGGCAATATCGACCCTATGTAGGCGATCAGCAGCGATCCCGATAGCGGTCGCTCCACGCTTCCTGCGCGCCCTCGACGGGAAGTGCCGTTGCCTGGTAGACGCCGCGCGCGATGGCGCGGGCCATGACGAGGGTCGCAAGGTGGCAAAGTTCCATGAAATCGCGCAGGCCATCCCGCGGCTTCTTCCCCGTCGATGCCGCAAAGACGGTGTCGCCGTCGAGCGGGAGATGCGCTGGCAGCAAGGCCCGCGCCAGGCCGTCATGGGCCATCACAGCCAGGCGATGCGCCTCGGCCTTGGTCATTTCGGCGTCGGTCACGATTGCGCCGATCGTCGTTGCGGTGGTGTTCATGCCCTTGAGACGCATCGCCGTATCGCCTTGCGCTATCGACGACGGCAGGCCGAGACCCCCGAACTCGCCATCTCGCTCGAATGGCGCGGACCAGAAATGCGGACCATCGCCGACCGTTGCGGATCCGAGCGCATTCACGGCGACGATCGCGGCAATACGATGACCGGCGCTGCTTTGAGCACTCGCGGAGCCGACGCCGCCCTTGAAGGTCGCGGTGGTCGCGCCCGTCCCGGCGCCAACCGTGCCGAGCGTGAACGCGCCTTTCGATGCCGCCTGGAAGGCTTCGTATCCCATGTCGCGATAGGGTGAGTGCGTGCCCCAGTCCTTGTTGCCGCCGTTCAGGAGATCCATCAGGATCGCCTGCGGCACGATCGGCACCCGCAGATTGCCGACAGCAAAGCCGCGACCGATTTCGCGCAGGCCAGCCTGGACGCCGCCTGCCGCATCGAGACCGAACGCGGAGCCGCCAGAGAGAACGAAGGCATCCACCTGGCCGACGGTCATCGAAGGATCGAGCAGTGCGGTGTCGCGGCCGCCCGGCGCGCCGCCCAGGATGACGCCCGATGCGGTTGCCGGCTCGTCGAAGATGATAGCGGTGACACCCGAGCCGAGCTTGAGGTCGGTCGCGTGGCCGACGGAAATACCTTCGATGTCGGTGAGGAGATTGAGCAAGCGCGGCATCCTTCCTTCAATCGGACCTTGATCAGGGAGCGCGCGATAGGACCGCAAGGACGAGCAAAAAACAAGACCGGCCCTGCTTCTGGCAGGACCGGTCGGAAATCTCGATGGCCTTTTTCCGGCCGAGCCCATTCATGCGCTAGGCATGGATGGGCTTTGGATGGCGGCGTGTCATCAGGTCGTGAATCGCGAGCTTCACCTCGGCGGGCGAGCCGAAATGCTGCTCGTCGAGATCATGAACGTGATACTTCACTGCGATGAACTTCAGCCGGTTTTCATCCGGAACGACGATCCCGACGGGAACGCCTGCATATTCGATAACTTCTTTTTTCATACATAGAACTCCTGCCGCGCGGGGTGCGCTGGCGATGGCGAATTGACTTGTCTGGACCGTTTAAAGGGGGACGAACGTCACATTCGACAGTTCGGGCGGGAGAGAGCGCCCGGACGGTCATTTCCAAGCGCGGATCGCTCAAGGAGCGCGGCAAGAATATGGATGTCTTTCATGTCTCGTTCCTTTCTTTCGCGTTGCGCTTGCTTTGGGCCTCGGCGCACCGGGACCGGTGATGACTGTCTTTCTTAATCTACTTTATATGTAGACAATACTCGACAGCTTGTCGGAAACATATTCCGAAACATGTCAAAATGTCGGCGATTAGGAAAAAATCATTCCGCCACAACCGAATTCACTGGAAGACCACTATCAGGTCTTTGTGCAATTCGTGTGACGGAAGGAAGCTCTCCGTCGCTCGCAACCAGACATAGGAAGCGCCACTGATTCCGGCAATGGGCATCTGACTAAAAAACGGGACGCCGCGAAATGACCGAAATGGTTAATGTCGCCGCGGCACGTTCACCAACCCTCGGAAAGCAGCGTTTCCAGGGTGTCCGCGAAGAAATCCGCGCTCTCGACCGAAAGGCAGAGCGGCGGCTTGATCTTCAACACATTGAGGTGATCGCCGGTCGGCTGCATGATGATGCCGAGATCGAGCAGCCGGTCGCAGATCGCCGCCGTCTCTTCCGTCGCGGGTTCAAGCGTCGTTCTGTCGCGGACGAATTCCAGGCCGAGGTAGAGACCCGCGCCGTGAACAGCTCCAACGAGCGGATAACGCTCGATCAGCGCGACAAGGCGGCTCTTCAGGCGATCACCAACGTCGCGGGCATTCTCCTGCAGCATCTCGTCGGCCATGATGTCGAGCACGGTCAAGCCGACGACACAGCCAACCGGGCTGCCGCCGGTGGACGAAAAGAAGTAGCCTTCCTTTTCCAGAGATTCGGCAACGGCGCGTGTCGTGATCACCGCGCCGAGCGGATGGCCATTGCCCATGCCCTTAGCGACGGTGATGATATCTGGCACGACGCCCTGCTGCTCGAACCCCCAGAAATGGTGACCCAGCCTGCCATAGCCGACCTGCACCTCGTCGGCGATGCAGAGGCCGCCACGAGCGCGCACTTGCGCATAGACGGCAGCCAGATAGCCATCCGGGAGCGCGATGCCGCCGGCATTGCCATAGACTGGCTCGGCAATAAAGCCGGCCACGCGCTCGCCCCTCTCGTCGATCGCTTCCAGTGCGGCCAGCACTCCCTGAAGATATTCGCCGGTGGTATCCGGGCCGCGGAATTTCCCGCGGTAGGTATTGGGGGACATGACGGGAAGTACCCATTCCGGCCTTGTCGTCAGAGCCTGTGGATTGTCGGCGATCGAGGTCGAGACAGCATCGCTTGCCACCGACCAGCCATGATAGGCCTCCAGCAGGCAAAGCGTGTTGCGCGCGCCGGTGTGAGCCCAGGCGAGCCGCAATGCCAGATCGTTCGCTTCCGAGCCGCTATTGACGAGAAAGACCGTGTCCAATCCTTCCGGGGCCAGAGACGCGAGCCGCTCCGAGAATTCGACAAGCGCTGCGTAGTGGAAGCGCGAGTTGGTGTTGAGCCTTAGCCACTGCTCGCTGACTGCTTCCGCGAGACGCGGATGCCCGTGGCCGAGAATGGCGACATTGTTGACCATGTCGAGATAGGCGCGCCCCTCGACATCGAACATATGCTCCTTCCAGCCGCGCTCCATTTGCGGCGGGGACTTGTAGTAGTGCTTCTGGGGTCCGGCGAAATGTTCCTCGCGACGGGCAAAGAGCGTCGCCGTCGAAGGCGCCGGCGCCTCGACGCCCGCCCCGAGCAAGGCCGCGGGAGATGGGCAAAGTGGCGCCCAGGCGAAGACCTCGGAAGGCACGCAAAAGAGCGGCGGCTCTGCGCCGCGAAGGGTGGACAGCTGCACCCGCAACCCTCCCAGGGACGACGGTTCGCCGGAGACCGTGCCGATCGCCTGACCCGGCTCGACCTCGGCGCCATCATCCGCCGCAAGGTCCAAGCCGTCGAGATGGAGGCTTATTTCCTCACCGGCCAGCACGAGATGATGGTCCTTCCAGCCGATCTTGCCGGCAAAGGGCGCGGCGACGGTGCTTCCGGCAGGCAAACAGATGTCGGCATGCAGCGCATAGGTGGCAGGCGGCCTTGCGCTTCGCAAACTGGCACGCGACAGCCTGTACTCGCCATAGCGGGTCGCAGCTGCTCCGCTTTCGGCAGCGGCGCGTGCGAGCAGCCGCCAGTCCATATCGCCTTGCGACCAATTGCTTGCCGCAAAGTGCTGGCTCCGGACGCCGAGATCGACATAGGAGAGACGCTGCAGATCGAGATCGGGGAGCAGCAACTGCCAATCGTCTGTTGCGACGGTGGCCACCCCGATCCCGGCGGTCTTCAGGATCGCGATTTCCATCAGATCGAACGGTACGGACATGGCGACGTCGAAGATGCGCCTCTCGAGTTCGAGATTGCCGCGTACATAGTCGTTGCCGGGATCGATGGAAATCTGCTGCTCACTGCTGGCAACCAGAATGACGGCGCGCGCGACGACGAGCGGCCAGAGCGCCTTCAACTCCTCGACGTTCAGCGGATAGACGTCGTGATAGGCCTTGACGGCGGGGAGCACATAAAAGGGGTCGCCGCCCGCCTGGTGCAAAAGTGATGCGCAGGTCACGGCCAGATCGCCGACCAGCCAACCACGGATAATATCGCCGAAATCGATGACGCCGTCCGGGATCAAGCGGCCATGCGCATCGCGCCGGCTGACGACATTGTCGCCCGTCACATCGTGGTGCACAGCCTGCAGGCGAAGCGCTGGCGCAAACGGCTGAATGCGGCGCACCGCCGCAACCATGGTCTTGGCGATACGATCACGGGCGGCGCTGTCGGTGATCGCCGAGAGCAGCTGGACGGCCACCGGTCCGGCACGACGGAGATCCCACTGCAGATTGCGATCGAGGCCCGGATGATCGAAATCCGCAAGCGACCGCGCCAACTGCGCGCATAGCGCTCCGAGCGCCGAGACGGATTCCTTCGGCAGAAATTTGCGGTGCGTCAGCCCCTCGCCTTCGAGATATTCGAGCAGGCGAACCTGGAAGGTCTGTTCGCGAACCGCAACCGCGACGATATCCTGCCCGTCCGTCGACGCAACGACCCTGGGAACGCGTGGCGCGTCGTCCCTTGCGCACAAATGCCGGATCGCCGCATTCTGCGCCTCCAGCTCAAGGGTTTGGTAATCCACGTGGCAGATCTTGAGTACATAGCGCCGCTCGCCGGTATCGACGCGGTAGTTGCGATCCTGCTGGCTGCCAAGTTCGTTGATCGTGCCGGATAGGCCATAGCGCGACAGGAGAATGTCGCTGGCCTCCGCGGCAGTCACATCCGGACGCGGAAGCTCGAGACGCCGAACAAGCGTTTCATCAGTCATGATATCCCCCACCGCGCGAATCGATCCTGCACATTAAGCAGATAATCGAATGCGTGCTATCGGCAAGCGGTCAGATCGGAACCCTCGCGACGCTTGCGCGCCAATCACCCCATGCGCTCGGAAGCGTAGCTGCCGGGGCTTGCCGGGAAGACGATCGTGCGGTTGCCGTTGAGGAAGACGCGGCGATGGATATGGGCGTGGATGGCACGCGCCAGAACCTGGCTTTCGACGTCGCGGCCGATCGATACGTAGTCATCGGCACTCTGTGCATGCGTAATGCGCGCCGTATCCTGCTCGATGATCGGGCCTTCGTCGAGATCGGCAGTCACATAGTGCGCTGTCGCGCCGATCAGTTTCACGCCGCGCTCATAGGCCTGCTTGTAGGGATTCGCACCTTTGAAGCTCGGCAAGAAGGAGTGGTGGATGTTGATGATCTTGCCCGACATCTTCTTGCACATGGCGTCGGACAACACCTGCATATAGCGCGCCAGGACGACGAGTTCGGTTCCCGTCTGCTCGACGAGGTCGAGGATCTGCGCTTCGGCCTGCGGCTTGTTCTCCTTCGTCACCTTTATGTGGTGGAAGGGGATGTCATGATTGACCACAACCTTCTGGTATTCGAAATGATTGGAGACCACGCCGACGATGTCGATCGGCAGGGCGCCGATCTTCCAGCGGTAGAGCAGGTCGTTCAGACAATGGCCGAAGCGGGAGACCATCAGCAACACCTTCATGCGGCTGGCGCCGTCGTGGATCTCGGCCTCCATGCCGAAGGTCTCGGCGATCGGCGCGAAACCTTCCTTCAGCGCCGCAAGCTTGACGCCTTCTTCGGAAATGAACGAGACGCGGGTGAAGAACCTGCCAGTATCGAGGTCGTCGAACTGCGAGGAATCGATGATATTGCAGCCCTGCTCCGCCAGATAGTTGGCGATAGCCGCAACAATGCCGCGCGTCGACTTGCACGTGACCGTCAAAACATACTTCGTCATGCTTTCCATTCCTCTTTCGGCATCTGCCTGCAGACCTGCTTAGATCAAAGCCAAGCAGCCGATCAAGCAGCGCACTCTCAGGCGCGCAACAATCCGGAAGGCAAAGCGCCTCTGACACTTGCTGCGGTTTCTCGCCACCAGCATCAACTTACGGCAGAGCGCGCAAAATTCCGTTCCGCCTGCGCCGTCGAAACGCGTATCCCCGCCGTGTCGCCTTCGTTGAACTTCAGAAAACCGACGAGCAGCCAGAGAATGCCCGCCGTCTTCATCGAAAAGATCGCAGTCGATCCAATCATCAAGTTGAGGAACATGAACAGCGAGAGCGCATGGCAGAGGCGTTTCTGGTTCGGCGTCCGACCGGCCGGGTAGAAGGAAACGAAGAGCCAGAAGAGAATCAGGCCGAAGATCGTGGCGCCATAGGTTATGTAGACATAGCCGCTATCGACGAAGGTCGTTGCCTTATCCAGTTCTAGCCCGAGCGCCGCCGCCAGGTCCATGTCGAGAATGTTCCTGACCGTGCCGCTGATGCGACCGACAAAATCATCTTCATGCGCATCGGGCCGGAACGCATGGATCACGAAGCCGACCACGACAATCATCGGCATCATGAGGAAATCGCAGATCTTCGGAATCCAGGGGTAGACGACATAACCCACGGCGCTGACGACGGTGAAGATCAGCATCGTCCGCGTGTCGTTGGTGACAAGTATGAGAACGACTGTCGCCATGAAGATCAGCCGATCGGACAAGGTCAGACGGTTGCCGAAGCTGATGAGATAGATCACGATCACGCCGCAGAAATTGGCAAGCGAGACCTGCTCCAGAAATATCGACGACGAGCGGTGGTCGATCAGGCCGAAAGAGAAACGCCCCTCGAAACCCAGGGCTCCGCGAAACAGCCCGCTATTGCTGTAGGTCGCCGGGGGAACGCCACGCGTATTCTGGAAGTACTCGGCTGGATGAAGGAGCGCCACATAGGCGGGCGTCGATACGATCTCGCAAACCAGCACTGCCAGAACAACAAGGCAGCATACTTTGAAAGTCAGCTTGAGCGTTCGTACATTGGTCCATCGGCCCATGACCACGAAGGCGAAAATGATCAGAACATTGCGAAGATGATCGATATAGGCCGCGCGATTGATAGCCATGACGTAGATGGTGAGCAAGATCGTTGCAACGAGATAGCCTAGCGGGGCCATATCCTCCTCGAATAGGCCTTTGCGCAGCAGGAACGCAAAGCTGAAGGTCAGCAACAGGATTTCGCTGAGTACAACATAGGCCGGCGTGAGCGGCATGAGATTGTGGTTGATGAAGGCGAGTATCGCGTTGTACGTCACACCAAGGACACTCACAGCGAGAATGCCAAAGTCGATAGGCTCGTTTTCCTGTGCGCCGCGCCCTGCCATGTCCGTCATTCCGCGACCGTTGCGCAGGCAGCCTTGGCCGGCATTTGCGCCTGGGCAGCCTGCTGCAACGTGGCCATCTGCTTGCGCTCGTGCCCGTCATGCGGCTGGACATTCAGCGCTTCGCTCTGCGGCCACCAGTCGCCGGCAACCCAATAGGTCCAGCCGAGCCAGGCATCGCCATTCGCCTGGATCTTGTCGAGCACCCGCTTCAGCCCGGCAATGCAGGCCTTGTCCTGCGGCACGCCGAATTCGCCGAGAAAGACCTTCTTGCCATTCGCACGCGCCCAATCGGTCATCTTCACCACAGCGTCAAGGGCGTTGTCGTTGCCGGAACAGTCGGCGTGGGTGCCCGACGAGTCGCTGTCGAAATACTGATGGACCTCAAAGGCGAAGTTATTGCGCGGATCGCGAACGCCCAGCATGACGGTTCCATTGGCGCCGCCAGGCCCATCCGACTGCCAGGAATGGGCGCCCGTCCATTGGGTGCCCGGTACCAGAATCAGATTGTCGGCCCCGGTTGCACGGATGGTCCGGATCGCAGCATTGGCGGCCTTGAGCCAAACGTCCGTGGCAATGTCGTTCGGCTCGTTCATCAGGCCAAAAACCACGTCCTGCTGATCGGGGAATTCGACTGCCAGTCGTGCCCAGAACTCAGCAAAGGCTGATACCGTCACCGGCGCATCGCCGATCTTGGCCTTGTTGTAAGATGCGTAATTGTGCGGGTCGAGAATGATCGTCAGATGCTTCTTGCGAAGCAACTCGACGGTTTCCTTCAGGCGCTTCAATTCATTCTCATCCAACGGCTGCCCAAGCTGCGGCTGCATCCGCTCCCATTGGAACGGCAAGCGAACGGTGTTCATGCCCTTCCTTGCGAAGTAGTCGATCGTCTCCTCGGAGGGATAGGTATAAGCCTTGAAATATTCGCCTCCCGGCTCCCCGAATTCGGCGCCGGAAAGATTGACGCCGCGAAGACACGGACCCGCGGCATTGGCCTCGCTTGTGTGAAACACGAGCATTGCCAGAGCGGCGGCCGTCAGGCGCCACGAGGTTGGGGGACTGGCTTTCATCGTTTTCGCATTCGTTCGGTTGGACGTCATTGCATCGTGGCCATCCAACTTAACGGTCCGTTAGCTAAGAATTTCTAAAGTCCGGGTAGTGCGGCTGAAACCGGCCGGGGCGCCGGAGTGAATTCATGAGTCAGTTCGACAAGAACAAGGTCAGTCGGCTGCCGCAATGGCGCAGCTATGAGCGTGACGATGCCCTGCCGCCAACGCTACCAGCGCGCAGCCCAGCGCTGCGCCCCAGCGACTTTGCCCAGCCGCGACCGGCCCCCGTCGTCGGAGTGCCTGCCGCAGACATCCCGCCCGACGCTCCGAGCGCCCCGGACCGCGAGAACCCACAGCCACGGCAAGCCCGCGCGGAACCGATCGCCCCGACTGCGTCCCTGCCGAATGAACAGAGACTGCAAGCTGCCGCGCCACTGCTGGACCTCGGATCGGCGATCTCCGCCATCTCGGACCGTCGCCTGATCGTGCTCGGCCTCTCGCTTCTTGGCGCGCTTGCAGGCGGCGTCGTCGTCCCTATGGCGCCTCAGAAATTCACCGCAAAGGCCAGTCTTTACTTCGATCCCCGCCAGGTCAGCGTGACCGATCAAACATCTTCATCGTCGGGTCCATCTCCCGAAATGATGTCCGCGCTCGTCGACAGCCAGGCCCAGATCCTGACCTCGGGCAACGTGCTGCGGCGCGTCGCCGAAACGATGAACCTCTACCAGGATCCCGAATTCACCGCCGGCCGCTCGGATGGAGCGGCTGTCATAAGCGCGCTGCAAAAGGCGGTCGTCATCACGCGGGAGGCAACGACCTATGTCGTCTCCCTTTCGGCGACAACGCGCGATCCGCAGAAATCCGCCAAGCTTGCCAACCAGGTGGTCTCCTCCTTCCTCCAGGAGGAAAGCAACGCATCCACAGGTCGTTACGAAAACACCGCAAACGCGCTGGACGGCCGGCTGACCGACCTGCGACAGAAGCTGCTGCAAGCAGAGCAAGCGGTGGAAACCTACCGCGCCGAAAACGACATGGCTTCGACCCAGCAGGGTCTGATCTCGGATCAACGCCTGACATCGCTGAATACGCTGCTCGTCACGGCACAGGACAAGACCATCCAGGCGAAGACTCGTGCGGATGCCGCCTCCAAGCTCAGTTTCGAGCAGGTCGTTGCGGGCAGCCAGCAGGACCAGAACGCCACGTCGACGGCGCTCACGAGCCTGCGCCAGCAATATGCGACGCAAGCGGCACTTATCGGCAATTTGGAGAGCCAGCTGGGTGCCCGCCATCCACGCCTGCAGGCCGCCCGGTCCTCGCTGCAAAGTATCGCCAACGAGGTCCGCAGCGAACTGGACCGGCTCGCCACCTCGGCACGCGCGCAATATGACCAGGCCAAGAAGGCCGAAGAGGCCGTCTCCAAGGAGCTGTCCTTGCAGAAGGCGCTTCAGGTCAACACCTCCGACAAGCAGGTCGAGCTCAACGAGCTTCAGCGCAAAGCCGCAGCCGCGCGCGAAATCTACGAGGCACTGCTGAAGCGCTCCGACCAGACGACCGAAGAACAAAATCTGGCCCGCAACAACATGCGCATCATTTCCGAAGCCGAGCTGCCGGTAAAGGCTGACGGCCCCGGCAAGAAGATGTTGCTTATCGCTGGCGTGATCGGCGGATTTCTGGCTGGCTTTGCCGCCGGCGCGGGGTTTGCAGTCCTCGCCAGCCTCCTCGCGCATCCTGTTATCAGGGGCTACATCCGCAGGCCGGTCTGAGCTCACATTTACGCGAAGTGCCAACACGCGCGACGGCATTGGCTTGATGCCATCCCCGCGCCTGCCTACATGCAATGAAGGAAACCCAGCCCGACTTCTAGAAGATGCATGCGATGCGAATTTTGACGATGCTGCCGGCGGCACTGACCCTGGTGTCATTGACCCTGGTGTCAGGCCTGACCGCCACCGCGGGTTTTGCGACCGATTGGACACGCGCGGGTCAGGCGCGCGTTCCGCCGCTCTATCCCTACCAGGATCTGCCAGGCGTGAAGGCGCAGCCCGACAAGACCGAAGAAGAGCAATTTAGCTGCCGGACCGAAACAAGACTGATCCGCCGCCGCTACGACGAGATATTCCGCTCCGGCGGCGTGCCGACCCTCGTCTATGTCTGCGACCGCGACGGCATCGCGACGACGGGCACACTGGTGCCGCGCCGGGGGCGCTATCAACCGGTTCGCTAGCCGTCACACAGGCGTTCCGCGCAGCAGCATTTCACCAACGGCTTCGGGAGTTTTCATCGGCCGGAGCATCGTGCCGGCTCGGTTTCCATGAATGGTGCCTCCGGCGTACCGGAAGTATGCAACCATTGAATATACTGAGAAATATGGCTTTCTCAAAATGGAATGGTGCCCAGAAGAGGACAGGGCAAATCCGACAAGCAATTGTTGTTTTCACTACTTTTTCTCGCGTTTTCGCGGTTGTGTGTGTAGCAGCTTTGTGTGACAGCCTCAAGCCAGTCCTAAGCATTTGCGCCGAATGTGAAAACATAACGCAACATGTCCTCTAGCGGGACGTTGGGCAGAAACCTCAGTCGGATTTAGGCGGCGTACCTGAGGATGGTCGATCCATCTTCCAAAATACTTCTCTGCAACAATCACAGCGCGCTCAAATTTCGCAGGATTTTCGATTTTTGTGAAGTTCAGAAGTGCGAGAGATTGCCCAAGCGTGTCAGCGCTCGCCAAGCTGGCTATGATGTAGGGACTTTTCAAAGAGAAAAGCGCAGCGAACGCGACCAATGCGCTTAGCGCGATTGCTAGCGTGCCCATCAGCATCACAAGAAAGGACAGGAACGGGTATTCCTCCGTAAAGGTTGTGGTCGGCTCAACGTACTTTCGTTCGATTTCCCGCACAGGAAGCGCTACGCCTTGAAGCGTGAACTTACCCGGAGGATCGAACTGCGGATAGTTCATGAGTAGAACAACTGTACCTTTGCCGTCTGGCAGCAGAGAGACCGTTACAGTTTTGGCGTCCTCGATGAGGGAGTGTTGTCCACCCGAATCCACGACATATCCCGAGATACGGTCCGCAAGATTGTAAGTGAGGTTTTGTACCTGTCGACCGGATTTGTTTTCGATCGTGAAGCTGCCGATGGCCGGTTCTTGATAATAGCCGAAAAACGCACGAAATTTATCGACAAAGGGCTTTGCATCCTCCGGTGCGACTGGGGTGATCTTTGCTACCAGATGCGCAAAGAAATTTGCAGGAATAGTCTGTTCTCGGTAACTGATCACTATCCCTTCTTTGGGGTCCACGGGACGGGTGCTAAAGAAGAAGTAGCTGGCGCCCGCGATCAAAACCCCGGCTACGGTTGTTGCAATGATTGTTCGAGAAAGAGACTCGGCCATCGTGAGCACACGTCCAATTATGAGTTGTGTTGGTTGTGAGTGACAGTGCCCGCTAGTCGCTTTTGATTGCGTCGATCACGACTTGCATTCCTTGCGGCTTATGCCCTGCGGATGCCATGCGTGACACGATTTGATTTCGAAATGCCTCATAGTTGGTTTGTATAGCCTCGCTAGCAACAAACTGCTTCAGAATTTCGCGCCCCGGAAGACGCTCGCGCCATGTTCCGTTGCCAAAGCTTGTCTCTACGTCTCGTCGAAGCTCCGACTCCTTATCACGGAGATTGGCTTCGGACAGGGTCACGGTAACTGCAGCCTTAACTCGTTCGAATGAGCGAGTAGTGGCCGCCACAAGCTCCTTGGATAAATCGTCGGCAGTGGGGTCGAAGCCTAAGTTAATCCCTCTTATAAACTCTGAGTTTACATGTTCGCGTAGTCTATGGGTTATGGTCGCAGGAACGACTTTTCGCGCTGCTTCTCTGAGTTTCTCTAAAGCTTGCTCTTCGGTCATCTTGCCGTCCAAGCGAAACGAATTTGCCGATTCCGCTACGAATTTCGGCTCAAGTAAATAGTTTTCGATGTGATAGACATTCCAAGAGTGCTCCGAAACGCCCGGCACAACTGGTACATCATCCGAGTCTCGGTCAATTACTGCGTAGAACTTTGTCGGCAAGTCGCCCGCCTCATAGGCTCGCTTGAGAACTTGGTGAAGTGCTTTGACCCGTGTCTTGTTCGAACCGGAGATTAGGTTGATCCCCCTCACTTCTTCTGGAAAAAGCGTTGTTACAAGTGTCTTATCGAAGTCACTGTCGCCACCTCCTTCGAAAATTACACCTTTGCCGCCCGGCCTGTACGCTGCCAAGTCCCCCACCAAATCAGTCAACACAAGGTCGAGATCCTTCGTTGCTGTCAATGAACGCAATTGCGATCCATTTCCTTCGGTGCCGCACGGCAGCATGTGAAAGACATTGAAGCCTGGCTTCCCGATAGCCTCACGGATTAGCGCGTCGGAATGTGTGACTAACCAAAGTTGGTTTTCGAGCAGTTCCCCAAGGTGCTTCCTGTAAAACTCTGGCAACCCTCTAATCAGTCTGGGATTGAGATGCAGTTCCGGCTCATCGAGCAATATGATAGAGTCTTTAGGTGCCGAGCTGCGAATTCGCAGATAGCCGTAGAGGATCTCTTTCTCGCCAGAACTTAATTCATCAAGGTCGTGCTGTGTCCCATTGGGTGTCCTCACCGGGAAAGAAAGTGACCCATCTGCGGTAGGTTGCGGTCCAAGAAATTCCTTGTCTGGAAAGAAGGAAGAAAATAATTCCTTCATTGCTGAAGTGAGGCTACCTTCTTGCAGGTGATCTTCAGACCCATTTGCTCTCTCTGCAAGCAGCTCCTTTACGTAATTCCCCGCCATCTCGCTTTTGACGTTGTTGTATTTGTTGTTGTAGTTATAAAGCGAACTCTGGCTCTTTACTTGGTTTGCTTGATCAAGACTAAGGTTGATGCCCTGAACTAATTCTCTCCCATAATGTCGTTGCGCCCCGTGGAAATCTATTACTCCAATTTCCCGTGGGCGGTAGTTTGTAAAGGCGACGGACAGCAACTGGGAAGGCGCAATGGTTATCTCCCCTGCCGGGGTTATATCGACCCGCGCTAAAAATGAGGGATTTGTTAATTCGGCCATAAGAAGCGGAAGTGTCATGGCAACTCGCTCGCTCACCTCAGGCTGTTTCTCCCTGAATTGTGCCGCGAACATTGCTTTGTGATATCCACCATACTGAAACGCTTCAGGCAGGACCGATTGCCATATGGTCTCCTCAAGCAACTCTGAAGCGTTGTCATGAATGTACCTCTTCTCGCGATCTCTCAAGCTGAAGCGGGTTTGTATTTGGATTGGGTTCAACTTGTTATTGAAAAGCCCCTGAATATTTCGCGATCCTCCATGCAATTGAATAGCGAACTCAGTGAAGAAGTGTTGCCACTCATTCTGCTGGTAACCGCCATAGACTGACTTCAGTAGGCGGATAGCATCAAAAATACACGACTTTCCCGATCCATTTTGGCCCGCCACAATTATGGTGTCACCTAAGTCGGATGCTTCGGCAAAAGAAATGCCTCGAAAATTCCTGATCAAAATATCGCTTATTCGCACTATACAACTCCGAATCTCTGCTAGTCTTCGATTGTGCTACGCCGGATTGAAAACACAACAGGTCGTGCAAAACTCTTGGAAGTTATCCCCGTTGTCGGCTTGAGGAAGGCGCGAGCGCTGATTTGACAAGCCCCCCGACATGATTGGTGGTGAGGACCGAAAAGTGTCATTCTCAGCTGCGCAAGTGAAACAATTGAAATCATTATGCTTTTTTAGAAAATAAGTGTTGCGAAGCGCGATTCTGCGGGTGTACCACTTGCGAAGCGTTGAAGGGCAACGCGGGAAGGCACTCACCATGAAGATTGTTTTGGGACAGACTATTGAAATCGAAATTGCGCGCGGCGTTTTCTACGTGAAGCTGGGGAAGCGCGAGCTGTGCCTCGCTAAGGGGATCGGTCTGTTCGTGACCGGCAAGAAGGGCACATGGCATATAGACAGCTCAAAGCTCGCCTAACGCTAGCCTGATGACTGCCTGAGGTCGCAGCTTAACCGCTGCGGCCTTTCGCGCATCTGAAGGAAGGCAATGGGCACGCGTGAGGCTGGCTTTAGGCCAACGGTGCAGGAAAACGAAAACAGACGGTCTCACACATACGCAGTTTGTCTGGCGGTCGTAGCCTTGCGTAAGTGCAGGAGCGCCTAGAGCTGCTAGCCAGATACGCGAGTGCCGCCTGAAGCTTGACCCTCACAGCGGCATTTGGCTACTTAAAGAGAGGCGATAGGTTTCAAGCTTCCAGAATGCGATAGACGGACGCGCGGCCAATGCCAAGCTGCTTGGCTATGTCGGTAGCTCCAAGCCCTTCCCGGCGTAGGGTGTGCACTTGCGCGGGGTCAATGGAAGCTTTGCGGCCAGTGTAGACGCCAGCAGCCTTAGCCTTGGCAATCCCTTCAAGCTGGCGTTCCTTGCGAAGGTTCGTTTCAAACTCAGCGAACACCCCCAGCATATCCAGAAACGCTTTGCCCGCTGCGGTGCTGGTGTCGATGGGCTGCTCAGTGGCACGGAGCGATACGCCCTTGGTCTTCAGCTGCCTTACGATGTCCTGGAGATCGCCAATAGAGCGCGCGAGGCGGTCGATACGGGTGACCGTGAGAGTGTCACCTGAGCGCATGAAGGCCATGAGAGTATCTAGTTCCGTCCTGCCTTCGAGGGTTGTGCCGCTCTTCTTCTCTTCACGGACAAGCTCACAGCCAGCCTTGAGGAGAGCTTCACGCTGGATCGTGAGGTCTTGGTCGCTGGTCGATACGCGGGCATAGCCGTAGCTGGTCATGGTCGAACGTCCCCTATGAGTGTCTCGTTTGGGTCTAGAGCCACCACAGGTACCGTCTCATAATTCCGAAGTCAACCCATATAAGACACTAATTCTGTCTCATTGCGATGACTCGCTGCGGTACACGCTAACGAGGCACATATCCGGGCCGACTTACATCAAGTTGGAATTGACCGTTGCACGTTAGTATTGCAGTCACCATGCTTAGTCGTTTTTTGAAAGCGAACTGGCTTCATGCATCACCATGACATACAGCGGGCCGATAAATCGATATTAGGAAGATAATCATGCAGTTAAGCGAAGTCGCAAGCCTTGGCACTATCATCAGCACATTCCTCGCGTTGATCGGGGTGCTCGCTACGATTGTCGTTCCAATTGTTATCTACAGGAAGCAAAACAACGAGCAGGGGACTGGGCGATATGAGCCGACGAACCCACCACCGACGACGAACCCAACACCGACACCGGAAGAAGTTCGATTTCTCAACTCAATTGGCGACCGAGGCCGACAGGATTTGGTGACAGGTTGCGTCCATGTATTTGGTGCCTTGGTACTTTACCTCGGCCTCTGCAAGCTAGTCGGACAGTCGTTCCCAATGCCACACTCCATCATGCTTTTGGCGCTGGCTCTGTGGGGTTGCTTCAATATCTACAGGGGATTGACTCGTTAACTCGTCCAGCAAGCAATATGAATGAATAAAGCACACCGACACGAGTAAGGCTGCGTGCTCTCGCGTGCGATAGAAGTGCAAGCAAGGAGCGCGGCCACGCCTCCAGCTGGACCATTGGACCGCCGAAGGATAACCGCGCTCCCTGAGCGAATGGTTCGGAGCGTTACGCGAGCTTAAGGAAGGGCCTTAGGCTCGGCTGCGTTCGCTTGATCCGATACCATCGAACGGCCTGAAGGTCTGAGTACGAAGGCCGTTCGTATCGCTGTCTGTTACATCCTTCCCAATCCAACTGGCAAGTGATGGAACGGGTTCGCGAAGAACTGCGGTGTCACCTCTATAGACCTGGGCGCGGCGTGAGGCATCGATACCAGAGGCGACAAGCTTGCGAGCAAGCACGTGGATCGGGCTACGCTTGGCTTCAGTCGCCGTGAACGTCTGCCCGTCAACGGTCGCGGTGGCAACATGTCGATGGCGGCTCTTCCCTGAGGTGGTGAGATGGATGCTGATCATTGGGCACGGTTCTTTCTGTACACGTCCGGTCAGAGACGCGCTTGTGTGGTCATGGATGATGAGATGTGGCCGAAGCGATCAACGCCGCTGTGTGGTCGCGGTCATCAAGCTGGCGTTAGGCTGGCCGATGGTCGGAGCTGTATGCTGCCGATAAGTCTGCCCAAGGCAGCGCTGCTCAATCCAATCCTAATGTCATGACCAAACAACACAGGAAGGAGAACGATGCGCTATGCCTTGGGCAAGCTGAGTGCCGAGCCTGAGGCTGGCGAAAGGAGTGGATGATGAAGAGCGTTTTGCTTGCGCTGATCGGTCGGCAACGCTGCCGCCGTGGTGGCAAGGGCTGGGAAAAGGTACGGGCGAACTGCCTATTGCCGCGCATTGAGGTGGGTGTACGGGGAACTTTGCGCGTCTCCTTCTGATCATACCGTCTCACATTTTTGCGTCATGATTTTATCGACGGAGCCGATGTGCAATAGTCACAGCCGAAACCGTACAGAGCAGCCACCAAACCAACGGACCCAGAATGAGTGCGCGCCTATCGACAGCCATCAGGATCGGTGACGCCGCCAGGGCGATTTTAAGAAAAACTCGAACCTTTCCAGATCATGGGTTCGGAAATCACGAAGACCTGCGCCATAGCAACCACATCGGCGTCGAGCCTATGCTTTTAGCGCTGTCCATGGAATTGGCACTCAAAGCGTGGTGGGTTTTCGACTACGACAATCCAAAAGTTGCGAAGTCGCACGATCTGTCGAAGTTGTTTGAGCGCCTAAAGCCTGAGAGCCAAGAGAAGCTGGACGCCGAGTTCAAAAGATCAGTGGTCCCGTTTCATCCAGACCCTTTCTACGTGAATTACAATATTCGCGACATCCTATATCAGCACAAAGACGCCTTCATCGACTGGCGATATCTGCATGAGCCTACGGGAACTAGGAGGTTTGATCTAAGTGCTTTCGAGGCCACGCTCGAAATAGTTCTGTGTGAATTCGAGAAGAGATATCGCGTCGAGCCTCTGCAGCCGCGAGGGCCGCCCCATAGATTTGCATAGGGCGGCGCTCAATAGCTTATTGCATCTGGTTGCTCATGTTCAGCACGTCCTGAGCGTCGCGCTGATTGAACTTGTTCAGTTCGGCGTTGGCCCTGTCGATGTCCCGACGCCTCTTCAACGACTGGATATAGAGCTGCTGAAGCTGGCTGTAGCTGACCGTTGGCGTTGCCATCGGCTGGCCTTTCGAATTGACCGCAATGAACGCGTCCTTCGCACCGACCCGCTGCCATGAGATAGTAGAGCTGTCGATATCCTTGTACGCTGGTGTTTGCTTCAGCGCTTCGGTAGCGGTTTCCAGCATCGGCCCAAATGTCTGTGGGTCGTGGATAGGAAGCCCGGTTAAGTCCAACATCATGCCGTTGTAGTTCAACGTGTTCGCCTTGATTGCTTTCGTCGCTTGCTCGATCAGCGCATCGCCTTTCACACCGCGAGCGTAAAGCTGCTTGAGGTGCTTCTGAACGATGAATTGCATTTGCGCGTCGTTGGTGGACAGGACGTTCTTCCCGTAGATGCCAGCCGTGCCGATGGTCTTGAACCAGCCTAGAAGACTGTCGTTAGATCCATCGTTGGCAATCGCGTTGATGATCCTGTCGGACGCATCGGACAGTGTGCGGCGGTCGATTGCAACCGTGCCGTCGAAGTTATCGCGGTCGGTCGTGGCACGCTTGACGGCCTCCAGCATGGGCATTCCGTATGACGTGGACACGTCGAGACTGTCAACAAAGGCGCGGTCCTTAGGATCGGTCACGATGGTGTTGATCAGACCCGGTGCCTTACGCTTAATCCTGAGGAGATCCTGAGCGCCGGTCATGTCGGCTTGGGTTGGCTCTACGCCTTCATGCGAACGCTTCAGAACGCCAAAGGCTGACTGCTTCATTTGCTCTGGCACACGCCCTGTGTTGGCGTAGGTGTTCAGCCGCGAGTTCTGCTTAACGTCCTCCAGGTGGGCGGGGTCTACCGGACCCTTGGACAACAGGTCACTGGCCGCTGCGTTGGCTTCAACTTCGGCAACGCCCTTGATAGAGGTCTCGATCAGCTCCTTGTGGGGGATCTTCTCACGGTCGCCGTTCGATAGCTCAATCTCAGGGTCTTCCGTGATCAGCTGATCGATCGTACCCTTGCGCACCGCGTCATGCAGCTGGACCGCGTGATTGGTGGAAAAGATGTCCACCTTGTTATCGCGTTCCTGTTTCGCCAGGGCGTTCTTCTGCTGGAGCAACGCTGTCTGCTGCGTGGTCTCGATAGATCGCACCGTTGATATCGGCAAGATCTTCGGGTTCTTTTCAGAGATGGCCTTAAGGTCTGCCAGTTGCTCGCCGGTGAGCTTGCCACGGGACGCAAACTCCATCGCGCCCATAAGGCGGGGCTGAAGGTCGTCCTTGGTGGCCTGATCGGTGACGAGCTGGGCTTTCTGTGTGGCGTTCTGAAACACCATGCCCATGACATTCTTCAGGGGGCCATTGCCGAGATCCATATCACCCAACGCAGCAACCTTATCGATCTGGCCAGCGTCAGCCGCCTTGATGATGAGACCTTGAAGGAGCTTGCCTTGCTGCTCAGGTGGAGCGTGGATGAAGTCGGTGTTCTCCTTGACCAGCTGACGCATGATAGCGCCCATGGCCTTAGGAGTGGACGCACTATCCATTGCCTTGTCGAACACGCCTGAGAGCGTCATGTCGCGGTTGGCTTCAAACGCCTTCGTGGCGTCCTGGGTCTTCTGCGCTTGCAGCTTGGCCGGAAGCTCAGCTAGGCCCTGCTCAAAGTATTGCATAGCCGTGGCATTGTCACCGAAGCGACCTTTAAACGTGTCACGGGCCTTAGCGATTGCCGCTTGCTGGTCGAATGATGCAGGGTCGCCACTCTCGCCATAAGCCTTGACGATGGCGTCCTGAGCTTCGGTAGCAGCGAGAAAGCCCTGCCTAGCGCCCAGCGCTTGGACAGTCTTAGGATTGTAGGTGTTGCCCTTGAGCTGTTCAGCAAGCGCGTTGCTATCTTTACCCATGGCTTCGAGCATGGCGCGCGCTTGTTCGTCCTGCTGGACCTTAGGATCATTCTTGCGATCCATCAAAGCACTGCCGAACTGCTGAAGGCTGGGCTGAAGCTGGCCGAGACCAGAGAGGAAGTCGCCAACGGCTGAACGCGTCTGAACTTGCTCAGTGCGGACCATGGGCCGGGGTGATGTGCTGGCTTGGGGCTGAAGGGCGATGCCTTGGAGGGATGGCTTATCGGCCATTACGCACCTCCGTCGTTGCAATGAGGGCGTGATTGGTCGTCTCGGAAATCGAGTGATGTTTGGTCATGTGTGTTTCTTGCTGTTGGGTTGGTGGGTGAAGTGAGGCAACGACGCCTGAGGTCGTGAGACCATTTCGGGCCACTGCGTGCTTTGAACGGGTGACCGTCAAAGGAGCTTTCAGCCCTCTTAAGCTTCGCTTTAAAGGCAGTCGTGAATAGGAGAATTCAACAAACAGGGTCTCCCCAAAGCACGGCTGTAAGACGGGCTGTAAGGTCTTCGCCGTAAAGGATTTCTCGTGTTCGATGGTGAGCAGCGCTACCTTAGAATAGACGCCCGTCGCCAGCTTAAAGCTATCCGCATTCTCTAAAAAGAGAGATTTGAACGGCAGAACCCCGGAACTCCGGGCTTCCGCTATTCAGACCCTTCACGATATTACACAAGCCGTGGTGTGGCTTGCGACAGCCGCAACCAAGGATAGTGCATGGCGACGCTTGCATAGACGTGCAGCATTGCAGCCGTGAGCGCTGCGCACCCTGCCGAGTAGCCGTCAGCCGTCGCGGGTTCGTTGATCAGCTTGATGTGATATTGCAAAAGCTGCGGGGTGATATCCAGTGCACGCGCAATGTCAGCCTTACGCATCCTGAGGTCTAGCATTTCGCCAATCCGAGTGCGGAGGGTAATGACGCGCGCTTCGTCGTCCCTGCCGAGGGAGTCTTCAGGAACGCAGAACGGGGTGGCATCATGCAGCGCTCGGCGCGTGCTCATGTGGTGGAGGGCTTCTGCCCGCTCGATGCTGAGCGTAAAGCAGGGTTCGGCTAGGTACTTGTATATGGCGTTCTTCGACAGTTCTAAGAGCTTAGCGGTCTCCGCCACGCTTGCTCCAGCTTCGGCCATGACGTGCGCGGCTTTGTGGTTGAAGCTCCGCATATTGCGTTTCGCTTGTGTTGCGGCTGCGGTTCGCGAAGCTGGCGCAGTTGATGACGCCTCGATCAAGTCGGCGGCACCGTGACAGACAGCGCCTTCAATGCTGCGCGGGCTTCCCGATCTAGGTCATCGAACTTGGCTGACCATTCTCCGTCGGTAGGGAATTCGGAAATGTCGGAATAAGGGTCGTACGTTGGATCGTAGCCGCCATACATTGCCGCTGTGACGTCAAGGTGGTGGAAGAGCGGGCGTCCGCTGTGGTCATCGGCAACTACACGAACGTGGTGACCGTTGAACAATACGACAATTACAGGCTTGGGATTGGTCATGTGAGATGTCCTTGCCGGGAGTCGGCGTTAGGCGCTGTGGAAGCGCGATAGTGTGATGGCACAAGAAAAGCGGGTTTATTCCTCGGCGCGTGGCGCTAGGCCATGGCGCGTGGCTGGCTCATGGCGAGCAAGATGCTCCGTTGTGAGAGATCCAAGAGGAGTAGGTTAGTTCGCGCGCGCCGCCTGGGCGGTGAGACCCTGACTTATGGCGGTGCCCATCGCGAGGGTCTGCATAGCTGCCCGCAGTCGGCACGTGGGCTCGGCTGTAGGATTACACGTGATCGGGATAGAACGTCTGAGGCAATGCCTTGACGTGCGTTCCTCTACACACTTCAACCTACCAAGCCCTTGGAGCTCTCCTTCGGCATGGCTTCACGTTAGCCTTTGGCTTGCCTTACGAGGGTGCTGGCTTCATGACCTATGGCATGGGGGATATTACCTGTCGCTCCCAGAGGAGTAGGTTTGTGCCGTTGGTCCCGCGCTTCATGCGCTCCTGTCCATGCGACCCATTTGCCGCTGCGCGGGTTCGACCCTACAGCGCGTTTCGCGGCTAGCAGGTGGAATGCACCACGCCAGAGAACATCGGTGTCGAGAACACTTGTTACGCTCAGCCCGACACTCCTCTTCGGGACGCGGATGGTCGGGCACCACGTGGGAGGTGTTGAGTGCAGCGCGCTTGAGTTGGCCCTCGACTTTCGCGCGAAATGATTGCAGTATTTTTTAAGCTCAAGCGTGCAATGCTGCTTGCGCCGTTGCCGGGGGAGATTGCGTGAAAATTATCATTGCTGCGCTACTCGGCTGCACTCTTCTTGCGGACGCCGCTTGGGCGGGGCCTGTAGACGATCTGCTTGCAAGTACTGTGGGAACCATCCAAGTCACCGCTGAGCCGTACATGGCGGGCGGCAAACTAATTGGCTGTCAATACGTGTTCAAAACGCTGACCCAAGATTGGGTATATTCCAAGGGGCAGTACCTGAAGGTTGATGGATCGATTTCCATCGTGTCTTCTAACGGCAATCTTGGTGCGACGCTCAAGGTGGTAGTGAATGAGATCTCCCTCGCGCCGGACGGTAGCCTCGTTTTCAAGCCCTCCGCACCTTCTAGGGCCTACCTTCTTGGGGACGACTACGAAACGAACCTTGGAGCGCTCGTCGCTGCTAGCGGGTCAGACACCCCAGGAGCGCTGTTTTCGATATTCGATATCGAGAAGACGCTGCCGATACTAAGCTCAGCGTCACAGACTGAGCATATTACTGTGGCGTTCAATCGAAACAACGGCCCAAGTGATGTCTTGCTGCCCATAGAACTCGACGTTCGAGACGTAGACACCAATGGAAAAAGAACGCGCTCACAGGAGAACGGACTGAACTTCGCGAAGTGTACGCTGGCGCTGCTCAAAGACCAGTAATGGGAGCGTTGGGAGGGTTCATGGGGTGCCGGAAGGCGCACTGTTGGCTAAGGCTTTGAGGTCGATTTTTGATATTGCTTCAAGCATATCAGCTGCCTCAGGATGATAGTAACCTGCCCCATCGCTCGCGGGAGAATGGCCCTGAATAGCATCGACCATCCGGCTGTCACATTTCGCGCAGCGCGGAAGCTCTGACTTAAACCAGTGGCGGAAGGAATGCGTCGGTGCCTTGCGCGGGTCTTCGATCCCCAGTTCACGCACCCACTTACCAACCCGATTGCTAACGCCCTTCGACGGATGCTTCTGATCTTCTCGCACCTGCTTCGCAGCCTTGCCCTTACTGCCACCGTAGAACAATGGCCCCTTGCCGCGAGTCTTGGCGAACTCAAGGAAGCCATCGGCAATTAGATCTGGATGCAGGGGGATGGTCCTTTCTGACCCTGCGTTCTTCAACGATCCGCCATCGGGTGCGACCGTCATATGAAGACACGGATGGCCGGTGTCGTCGCTAACAATCATGCTTCCCCAAAGTTGAGCTATCTCTGCAACGCGCGCGCCTGTCTGCGCTTGAAGCCACGGTATCCAGCGCAAGTGGGCAAGCCTTTCCTTACGCGCGGCATTCAGTATCAGCGCCACGTCAGAATTGGTGAACTTCAGGCGGTTGGTTCCTGCAATGGCCTTCTGCGGTGCCTTTACGCCATCGAACGGATTGCGGACGATGCCGGTCGTTTCGCTGTTGCTCAAGCCGAAGCGATACAAGGTGTTGAGCGTCGCGAGGTATGTTGTCGAGATCTTCTTAAGACCCTCCTCAAGAAGCGCGTCTTTCCATCGCTGCGCATCAACCCTCTCAACACTGTGCGGGTCGTCGTGCCCTATGAAGGTGGTGAACCGCGCCATGTAGCCACGCCATGTTGAGATTGTAGAGGCGGCGCGCTTATCCGCTGCTTTCCACCTGTCGAAGAGGTCGCAGAAGGTCTTCACCTTATCGGAGCCACGCAGGTCAGCCTGGGGCGTGGCTTTGCGCTGCGGGTATTGCGAAACGTAGCGGTCAGGAGAATAATTCCCCTTGCTACGTTGTGCCAGCGTATCGCACACCCGACGCAGAGCTTCCGGCAGTCCTTCAACCAGATCGGCATAGGATTTATCGGAAAGCATCAAGGCGCGCGCTGACAGGTACGCGTCCACGTCGATTATGCTCTTCAGGGCACAAACAGCGGCAGCTCTGCCATGGGGTGTGAACGTCAAAATGCTGCCTTCGGCATTCGCAATGATCTCGCGCCACTCAGAAAGCTCGTCCCAGTCTTCGACGCCATCGTCTTCAACAACTATCTTGTGTCGTGCCGGGGGATTGGCTTCATGCTGGCTAAGCAGGTCTTTGTGAATTTCACCCAGCACTGCCATGAGCTGCATATGAGAGAGATCTTCAGGCCCGCGCTGCGCAGCATCAAGGAAGGCTTCGACATGGCGTAAGGCGGCAGCGTGACGGATTGCCGCCAGCCGTGATTCGGGAGCGCCGAGTGAAAACGCGATCATGTCGGAAATCGTGACGGTGACTGGGTATGTAGCGCTGTCGCGAGAGGTCGTTTTGGGAAGGTCTAAGGAGAGCTTTTTGCCGCGCAAGACGGGCAGCAGGACGGTAGGTACACGCTTCTTAAATTGCTCGTTCTTGGTACCGGCACGCTTCATGGGTCTGGAGATCCGCATTACCATTGTGGGGCGCTCCTGTGTGACAGTGAGGAGCAGTCAACCCCTTGAAATGCTACTTTAATAACGATTTCAAGGGGGACTAAAACGGATGGTGCCCAGAAGAGGACTCGAACCTCCACACCCTTTCGGGTACCAGCACCTGAAGCTGGCGCGTCTACCAATTCCGCCATCTGGGCGACGGAGAGCCATGTACGGGCGTGGCCTCCCGCTGTCAACAGGGTTTTTGAAGTTTTCCTGACAGCCGGCAAAAAAGACTGTTGGAACAGCGCTTCCTCAACAATTGCATGACCGGGATAGTGCCGATCAGGGCGAGGAGCACTATATTGGCAGCACACGAAAGGATTGTCGCGATGGCCGGCTTTCAGAATCTGTCTTTAATAGCGATCTTGTCGCTAGCGCCCGTTGGGCTTTCCGCGATGCCGCTTGCGCCTTTGCGGCACGCGGCGGGAAATGCCGCCGTCATCAGGGTTCAATCGACGATGTGCGATTTTCGGGGCTGCTTCACGTTTGGACCACAGCAGTCCTTCCGCCCGGCCTACGTCCAGCCGAACTACCGGCCGCCATCGGCGACCGGACCAACTTACTACCGTCCGCAGGCGCAGGGACAGGCGCCGCTCTACTATGATCCGCCGCCGGTCCGCACGGTTCGTCCGACGCCGCCGAAGAAATCGTTTCATGTCGATTGGTGCCGCAATCAATACCGCACCTACAACCCCAAAACAGACCGCTTCATCACCTATGAAGGGATCTACAAGACCTGCAATTCACCCTATGACTAGATTTAGGTCCAAGCTCAGCTCTCCAGGGAGGCGCGATCGACATGGCCAAGATCGCGGCCGGGTTCGATAATGTCGCGAACGAGTTTCTTCAGCTCCTTCGGGCCAGGGAAGCCGCCGTCGCGTTTGCGCTCCCAGATCAGCTCGCCGTCGATGCGGATTTCGAAAATGCCGCTGGTGCCGGGCAGGAGAGCGACTTCACCGAGACTGTCGGCGAAGGTCTGCAGCAGTTCCTGCGCCATCCAGCCGGCCCGCAGCAGCCAGTTACACTGGGTGCAATAGAGGATTGTCACGCGGGGTTTGTTTTCGGCCATGTCGGTTTCCTTTCGTTGCCCGGATTTAAGAAGTGACGACGCGTTGCGCAATGCATATGCAATAGCAAAGGGCCTGGTGTTCCTCTTTCTCGACAGATCAAACAGGAGTCGCCGATGCGGGTTGCCATCGTCGAAAACATGAAGAGCACGCCTCTCGGATCGCTTGGCGTCGCACTGGCGGAAGCGAATGCCGAAATCGAGTATTTCAGGCCATGGATCGACGGTCGCCTGCCGCGCGGGATCTTCGACCATGATGCGCTCGTCGTTCTGGGCGGCGAGCAGAATGCGCTCGACGACGAGAACTATCCCTATCTGCCGGCCTTGGCCCGCCTCATGCATCGCTTCTCCGAATCAGGCAGGGCCGTCCTCGGCATTTGCCTCGGTGCGCAAATCCTGGCGCGGGCCTATGGCGCCGAGAACCGGCTGAACCTGGCGCTGGAGTTCGGCTGGCGGTCGGTCGACATGACGGAAGACGGTAAGGCGGAACCGTTTCTTGCCGGACTCGACGAAGCCTTCACGACGTTTCAGTGGCATAGCGACAGCTTCACGCTGCCGCACAACGCACGCCGTCTTGCGACCAGCATGCTTGCGGAAAACCAGGCTTTTCGGGTCGGGCGCGCTGCCTATGGCACGCAATTCCATTTCGAGGCCAGTTGCGACGTCGTCGACAGTTGGACCGTGGAGTTCCAGGCGACGATCGAGCGCATGGAACCCGGCTGGCTGGTGCGCTACCCCGCTCTTTCAGCGGCCAATGCGGCACATGCCGACACCAGCGGCGTTACCATCGCTCGGAACTGGGTTCGCATGATCGAGGTCCCGGCCGGCCTCGACATGGGACGCCCGGAAAAACAGGCTATCGACGGTTGACGGGACGGCACCCGGAATGCTTCCGAGCGGCCGCTGCGCGGGTCCCGGAAGCGCTCTCTAATTTAGGGCGTCACGCCCCGACTTTCTCCGACCTGATCCAGACCAGCATTTCGCCGGGCGTGCGGTTGTCCCACAAGTGATAGGGCACAAAACGCGCGGTGCCTTTCTCGGTTGCAGGCGGCCGCGTGCGATAGAGCGCGCTTCCCCAGTTTGCGGCGTCGCGAACGACCGATATATCCAGTGCAACGGCGCCACCCAGCTCCGCCATGTCATGTGTCGTTGCCGCAGCGACGTCGCCGGCGAGTTGAATGCCGTTGAGGCCAGAGCCGTTGTCGGTCGCCTCGGCGCAATAGACCAGCGGTCCGCGCATCAGGGCGGCACGACCGGCGTCCTGCCGCACCAGCGGATTTGCCCATAGGGCGCGGGTCGCCAACGGGATTTGGAGATCAATGTGGTCCCCGCTCTTCCAGTCGCGTTCGATGCGGGCGTAGCCGTCGACCTCGACCGATGCGAGGCTCACGGCCTCGCCGTTGATGCTGAGCGTCGCCCCGTCGGCCCACTCCGGAATGCGCAGAGAAATGGCAAAACGGGCCGGCTTTGCGGGCGCCACGTCGAAATGGATGGCGCCGTCCCAGGGATAGCGCGTCTGCTGCGCGAGCTCGACGGCGGTATCGCCGATCTCGAAGCGGGCCTTGCCTTCGCCGTAGAGATGGACGGCGATCTCGTCGTCCGCGATGCCGTACATATAAGAGCCGATCGAGGCGAGCAGGCGGGCGATGTTGGGCGGGCAGCAAGGGCAATGATGCCAGATCCAGCGGTGATGCTTGCCGCCGCTTTCCAGCGGATTTTCGTAGAAGAACGTCTTGCCGTCGAGCGAGAGGCCGGCCATGGCGCCATTGTAGAGTGCCTGCTCCATGATGTCGGCGTATCGCCGGTTCGGACCGCGGCCGAGCATGCGGTTGGCCCAGAAGACCAGACCGACGGAGGCGCAGGTTTCTGCATAGGCACTTTCGTTCGGCAGATCGTAATAGTCGGTGAAGCCTTCGTTGGCGGCGGCCGGGCCGATGCCGCCCGTCACGTACATCTGCTTTGTCGTGAGATCGTCCCAGAGCGTTTCGAGCGCTGACGTCAGCGTGTCGTCGTTGTATTCGGTGGCGATGTCAGCCATGCCCGAATAGAGATACATGGCGCGGACGGCATGGCCTACGACCTTCGTCTGCTCGCGCACGGGCTGATGGGCCTGGCCATATTCGTAGGTCTGCTGATGAAAGTCGGCCGCATCCCGGCCATCGCGGATCGCCTCGTCGGTGAAGAAATGCGGCTGGGTGCCGCGCTCGTCGACGAAGAATTTCGCCAGATCGAGATACTTCTTCTCTCCCGTGACGCGGGCGAGCCTGACCAGCGCCAGCTCCACTTCCTCATGGCCGCAATAGCCGGGGATCTTGCCCGATCCGTGGCCGAAGACAGTGATCATGTAGTCGGCAAAACGGCACACGATGTCGAGCAGCTTGCGCTTGCCTGTTGCCTGATAGTAGGCGACTGCACCCTCCATCAGATGGCCGGCGCAGTAGAGTTCGTGGTGGTCGCGTAGGTTGGTCCAGCGACGATCGGGCTGGACGCGCTGGAACCAGGCGTTCAGATAGCCGTCCCTGTCCTGCATCTTTTCATAGAGGTCGATGATCGCGTCGACACGAGCCTCGAGGGCCGGGTTGGCGCGCCGGTAAAGCGAGTAGGCAACCGTTTCGATCGACTTCCCGAGGTCGCTGTCCCAGAACATCTGTGTCGAGCCACCCCAGGGACCGATCGGAATGACAATTCCGGCGCTCGGTTGATCGACGTCGATCGCCCGCACCATGCCTGCTTCAACGCAGCGGTCGAGCAGGGTTTCGGCTGTGGAATCGCAGATAGCGTCCTGGCGGTCGCCGAAGAGCCCATGCACGTCGACATTTGGAACGGGGAGCGGACGGAACTGGCGGTCTCTTTTCAGCTTGTTCATGGTGTAATCCATCTTTTCTCGGGAGGTCATTTCACCGCGCCGGCCATGAGCCCGCGCATGTAGTATCGTTGCAGAAGCAGGAAGACGATGAGGCAGGGGATGGTCATCACGGCGACGCCCGCCTGCACCGCACCCCAGTTGATCGCTCCGAGGCGACCGGCGCGAACTGCCATCATCAGGATGGGCAGCGTGTATTTCTCGTTGCTGGACAAGAGGACGAGCGCTGCCAGAAATTCGTTCCATGCATTGAGGAACGCAAAGATTGCGACGGTCGCAACACCCGGCAGCACGAGCGGCAGCAGCACCAGCACCAGCAGCTTCATGTCATGCGCGCCATCGATGCGAGCAGCCTCCTCGATCTCCTTGGGGACGGCGTCGAAGGCATTGCGCATCATGAAGACGGAAAACGGCAGCTGCAGCGTCACATAGACGAGCGTCAGCCCGAACAGCGAGTTGTTGAGCCCGAGCTTCGCCAGAATGATGAAGAGCGGCGTGAGGATCGATTGGAACGGGATCATCAGCGTGGCGATGATCAAAACGAAGAGGACGTTCTTGAACGGAAACCGGTAGCGGGAAAAGCCGTAGCCGGCGAGCAGGCTGATCGCCACGGTCAACACGACGGTCGCCAGCGATACGATCAGCGAATTGACGGTATGCTGCCAGATGCCGGCGCCGAAGCTGTCGAGCGAGCGGTAGGAATCGAAGCTGATGCCCGTCGTCGGCCATGGCGGCAGCGGCGGGAGGCGGGCTTCCGTGCCGTGGCGCAGCGACGCCAGCAGCGTGATGACGAAGGGTGCCAGGAAGAGGATCGCGATGATCAGCCCGGTCCCGTGATAGGCGGTCTGCGCCCGCAGTCGCTTGTTCTTCGGCCGTCCGGTCACGAGGCTCATGAGCGCTCCTCCCCGACCCGTAGCAGCCAGAGCTGGGCGACGCTGATGACCATCAGGATGGCGAGAAGCGCGATCGACAGCGCTGCCCCGTAGCCGAGATTGAACGACACGAAGGACTGATTGAAGATGTAATAGACGACGGAGATCATGCGGTTCTGCGGGCCGCCCGAGGTCATGATGTAGAACTGATCGAAGGCGAGGATCGAGCCGGTGACCGAGATGATCAGCGCAAGCGCGATCGTTCGTCGCATCAGCGGCAGCGTGATGTGGCGGAAACGCTGCCACCAGCTCGCGCCGTCCACGACTGCCGCTTCCGTCAGGTCGGTCGGAATGGCCTGCAGTCCGGTCAACAGGATGATCATGGTGAAGCCGGCGATCTTCCAGACGACCATCACAATGATGGTGAGAAACGCGCTGTCGAAGGCCGCGAGCAGGTTGGGTGCACGGTCGACGAGGCCGAGTGCCTTCAATGCCGGACCGATGAAGCCGCTGTCGACATTTGCCAGCCACACCCAAAGCAGAGAAGCAGAGGCAAGGCCGACGACGACGGGCAGAAAGATGACCGTGCGATAGGTGCTGACGAAGGCTCGCTCGCGCTCGACGAAAAGCGCAAGAGGAAAGGCAACGGCAAAGATCACGATCGTTACGATGACCGTATAGTAGGCCGTGAAGTTCAGCGCCGACATGAAGCGGCCGTCGTTGAACATGCGGACGTAGTTGTTGAAGCCGATCCAACGCTGAGCGCCCATCAGCGGCCAGTTGTGCAGGCTCATCCAGCCCGTGAAAATGACAGGCAGCACGAAGAATATGATGACAAGAAGCATCGCTGGAGCGATGTAGAGGAGCCCGGTCCATTCCGGTCTCTGCACCCGCTTGCACGCAGATGAACGCTGCACTTGACCCGTGACGGCCATCAAAACACTCCGCATCATTCCTGACAAATCGGCCCTGACAAGTTTGGCCCGGTAAAATCGGCCGGAGGACTGCCACCGCCCTCCGGCCACGGCCTTTGGGAGATTATTGGCCGCTATCGATGATCGACTGCATTTCCGACTGTGCGTTGGAGAATGCGCCGTCCACGTCGTCACCAAAAATCGCAGCGTTGGTGAAGGTCGCCCACGGGCCGTTGGCGCTGTTGATCAGATCGTTGAACTGCAGCGTGTAAGGTGTCTGGGCGACGCTGATTGCCTTCAAGCCGACCTGCAGTCTCGGATCGAGCCCTTCCAGCACCTTGTCGGCAATGTCACCGCGCGTCGGCAGGCTGCCGTATTTCGCCATAATTTTCTGGCCGTCCATCGAATAGATGTATTCGAGGAAGTCCTTCACGGCGTCGATCTTCTTCGTGCCCTTAGTGATGACGAAATTATCGCCCCCGGCGAAGGACGACGGCTTGCTATCGACACCCGGGATCAGCGTCACGCCGAAGTTGATATCGGGGTGCTCGGTCACCAGGGTGCCGATCGCGAAGGCGCCCAGGCTCTGCTGTCCGATTTTGCCATTGGTGAAGCTCAGGAAGTTCGCGCCGTTGTCGCTGGCGGCACCAGCCGGAACGACGTCCTTCTTGACCATGTCGCGATAGTAGCCGACCGCCTTGCGCATCTGCGGCGTGTCTAGCGTCGCGGTCTTGCTGTCGGCGGAGAGGATATCGGCGCCGGCACCCCAGACGAGCGGCGTGAACGTGAAAATCATGCAACCGCCGCAACCGCCGCCGGAGAAATAGAAACCATAGGTGTCATCGCCGAGCTTGCGGATCTTCTCGGCGTTGGCCGTGATCTCTTCCCACGTCGCGGGCGCCTTTTCCGGATCGAGGCCAGCCTTCTTGTAGAGATCCTTGTTCCAGGCAAATACCGAGGTTTCGACCGAGAGCGGCAGACCGTAGATATGATCCCGGTAGGTGCCGAGCCGGACATGCGAGGGCGACAGCGCATTGAAGTAAGGCAGCTTCTTTGCCCAGTCCGTCAGATCCTCGAGCTGGCCGGCGGCGGCAAAGGCCGGCGTGTAGATGAGGTCCATCGAGAGCGCATCCGGGGCCTGTCCGCCGGCGATCGACGTCGCGTATTTCTGCACGAGTTCGGAGAACGGCACTTCGGTCGCGACGACCTGGTTCTCGTGGCTGGAGTTATAGGCCTCCACCACCTTCTTGAAGGATTCGCCGATACCGGAGCGAACCCACATTTCTATCTTTTCGGCGGCCGACGCACCGGACACCAGGCATAGGGTGGCAACGCTCGTCGCTGCCAATAGACGCTTGATCATGGCTTTCCTCCCAAAATGGCGCATCTCCTCAGCGCGCCGGTTCCTCATTCCCTGGGGTTCTCACCCCCGCATGACTGCCGCACCACAAGGCGGCACGGCAATTTCCTGACGCCAGCATCCACCGGACGTCCCTCCGCCAGCGCGAGAACCGTCAATCCGGCCTGTCGCCCCAGTTCCTTCAAATCCATGTCTACCGATGTCAGCGGCGGCCGCGTCTGCGCCGCGACAATCTCCCAATTGTCGAAACCGATAATCGATACATCCTCCGGCACCCGGATGCCGCGCTCGCGCAGCGCATCGACGGCGCCGCGGGCGATCTGATCGTTGCCGCAGAAGATCGCGTCCGGCCGCTCCGACTGCCCGCTCCAGATCCGCTGAACGGCCTCGTGCCCCCAGGCCTCGGCCCATTGGCCGTACAGGACCAAACCCTCGCCGGCGATGACGTCGCGGTAGGCGCCGGCGCGCTCGCGAACCGAAAAGAAGTCTTCCGGCCCCGTGACGTGCACGATCCGGTGTCGTCCGCTCTTGACCAACCATTCAACCGCCAGCCGCGCGCCCTGCGCGTCGTCCGACCGGAAGGTGACGCTATCCGGCGCGCCCTCGCTAAAGGCGTAGACCACCGGCACCGGCACCTTTGACAGGTCGACCGGCAGCTGCCGGTCCACCCGCTTGCCGGATGCGATAATACCGTCCACCTGTTTTTCCAGCATCGCCTCGACATGGATCTGGCCAAGCGCCGGATCGTCCTCGATTGCGCACAGAAAAACCGAGACGCCATGGTCGACAAGCGCTTCCGAAATACCCTGCATCAGCGGCAGGGTGAAACGTCCATAGGTATCGTTGGTCAGCAGCCCGATGGTGAAGCTGCGCTTGCTCAGCAATCCGCGGGCGAGAGCATTCGGACGAAAGCCCGTCTCCGCAGCAATCCGCTTTACGCGCTCACGTGTCTCGCCGCTCACGCGGCCGGTATCATTCAGCGCCTTCGATGCCGTCGAGATGCTGACGCCTGCCGCGGCGGCGACATCGTGGATGGTGGTGCGCCCTCTTTTTCCTCCCGCGATAATCACCGCGACCTCCCATATTTTCGATGAGAAAACCTTTTCTCTTTCTATTCGTCAAGTGAGAAAAGGTTTTCTCATCGAGAGTTTGATCCGGAGTGGTCGCTTGCGCGAGAACAAAAAAAGGGCGGTTCGTAGAAATCGAACCGCCCTTTTTTTTCGTTTAACCGGAGGATACCCGCGAATCCCCTTAGCCGGCTTTCAAACCTGATGTCGAGCCGCCCCCCACCAATTCTGGCATCAGATCGGAGATCCTGACGACCTTCCCGGTGCGCGAACTGCTGAGGGCCGCTATGCCGCAAAGCACCGACATGGCGCCGGCGCGGGTGCCTGCGCGCTGGCCGAGCTTGTCTTCCATACCCGGCTTGAAGATCATGTTGCGCATCCTGTTGTCGCCGCCGTAGTGGCCGCCTGCTGAATGCGGCACAACGATGCGTTCAACGGCATCCCTGCCCTTGGGGAAATTGCGGATGAGCAGGATCGTGTCCTCGTCCGGTGTTTCCCAGGGCTGCTTTTCGAACTGGCGCAGCTCGATCCGACCCTCCGTGCCGTTGAAGGCGATGTGGTGCCCCTCGATCGGCTGGAAGGTGTTCAGCGAATAGGAGACGTGGACGTTGTTCTTGTAGCGGATGCTGACAACCATGGTGTCCGGAATGTCGATATCTTCGCGATAGACGCACCCGTCGCGGAAATAGCCGTCGAGCTTCGACGGATCCTCATAGAGCGAGTCAAGAAACGGATCGGCCTCGAGGTCGAGATAGTAGTCGCACTCGTGCGCGTGCGGACAGAGCTTGCAACGCGGGCCACGGAAAGGCCCCTTGCGGCCATAGTTCTGCAGGTCGGCGAAGGAGGTGACCGCGTCCGGATCGCTATCCAGATACCAGTTCAACAGATCGAAATGGTGGGTGGCCTTGTGAACGAAGAGACTGCCGGAATTTTCGGCGTAGGCGTGCCAGCGGCGGAAATAATCGGCGCCGTGCTTGGTGTCGAGGTACCAATGGAAATCCACGGATGTCACGCGGCCGATCTCGCCGGCGGCGAGCAGCTCCTTGATCCGGGCCGCCGTTGGCGCATAGCGGTAGTTGAAGGAGACGTCGACGCGCTTGCCGGTTCGCTTCTCCGCATCGAGAATGCGGCGGATCTTGTCGACTGCCGTCGTCATCGGCTTTTCCGTGATGACGTCGATGCCGGCCTCGAGCGCGCGCACGACAATGTCGTCGTGGGTGTAGTCAGGCGTGCAGACGATGACCATGTCGACCTGCTGTTCGGCAAGCATAGCATCGATGTTCTCGTAAATCGGCGCGTTGCTGCCGATCATCGTGCGGGCCCGCTCGGCGCGCAGCGAATTGGTGTCAACGATGGCGACTAGGTCCACATGCTCGCGCCAGCCGGCGAGCAGCTCCTTGCCCCACATGGTCGTTCCACGATTCCCGGTTCCTATTAGTGCAAAACGGCGCTTCTCCATCGGATGGTCCTCCTTCATCGTACTGAAACGAACGACTGTTCATGCCTGGCAGCAGCTGTGAAACCGCTCGACGCAGGTGGCGATCACCTCTTTGGCGGGGCGCTTCCACCAGTTGTCTGCTGAAAATATTTCGACCTCCTGGGCCCCGATGAAACCGGCGGCCTCGACCATCCGTCGTATGCCTTTCAGATCGATGACGCCATCGCCCATCATGCCGCGGTCGGTCAGCATATCCTTGGTGGGAACCAGCCAATCGCAGACGTGATGCGCTAGAATGCGCTCCATGCGCCCGGCGCGGACAATCTCGCCGGCCAGATCAGGGTCCCACCAGACGTGATAGACATCGATCGCTACGCCGACGCCCTCGCCCAGCTCTTCGCAGATGTCGAGCGCCTGACCCAGAGTATTCACGCATGAGCGGTCGCCGGCGTACATCGGATGCAGCGGCTCGATGGCAAGCGGCACGCCTGCCGCGCGCGCGTGCGACAGGGTGGCGGCGATGCCCTCCGTCACCATCCGACGGGCTGCAACGAGATCCTTGGAGCTGCCGGGAAGCCCGCCCACGACAAGCACGAGGCAATCCGCTCCAAGCGCGGCTGCCTCGTCGACAGCACGCTTGTTGTCGTCGATCGCCTTCTGGCGGCCGGCAACATCTGCTGCCGGAAAGAACCCGCCTCGGCACAGGCCGGTCAGCTTCAGCCCATTCGCCCTGACGATCCGCACGGCTTCGTCCAGGCCTGCAGCGGCAACCTGATCGCGCCAGGGGGCGATCGCGGTGATGCCGTGCGCCAGGCAAATTTCGACGGCTTCGGCAAAGCCGCATTGCTCGCGGATGGTCGCAAGATTGATAGACAGACCGTCGACCTGCATGAGCATCTCCTCCGGTTATACGTTCAACGCGCTGGGCGTCATCGCGCTCCAGTCAGGTTCGACAGCCGACCCAAGTCCCTGGGCCGCGAGCACGCTCTCGAAGCGGATGCCGCCTTTGCGGATGGACAGTCGCGTACGGTCCGAGGCGCTGGAATAGAGATCGCCGTGTGCGGCAAGATAGGCGGCCTGCTCTGCCATCGGTGCGCCGGCCATCCCATCGACATAATGGTGCCCATTGCGCTCGATATGGCCGGCGCCGACCAGAGAGGCGAGAACGAGGTCCTGTTGCAACGCCAGGCCGGATTGCGTCGTCAGATCCTCCGCCGACATGAAATAGCGGCCCGCACCATCCTGCGCACTCCAGCTGGCGATCCGCGCCCGATTGAGCAGCGACCGATAGAACCCCTTGCAGGATTTGGAGGAGATGCCGGTATAACCGAGCGCGCGGGCGGTGATGAACGCCTCCATGTCGCCGTCCGATTCATCGATCTCCAACGGCATTCGGCTGGAAATCTCCACGACGGGCCTCGACAATGCCTCTGCGCGGGCGATCGGCTGTTCGAAGAACAGGATCGAGTCCCTCAGCCGGGCGAGCCGCGGTTCGGCGTCGATCCGATCCAGCAACTCCGCCACGACGGCGACGTTTTCGAACTGCTCGTTGCCGTCGAGCGTTGCTCGATAGCTGGGCGATGCCCTATCGAGGACAGCGGCGATCTGAACCAGGCGCGCTGTATCCACTTCGGGCCGCCCGGATACCTTGATTTTGAAGTAGCGGTGCCCATGTGCCGCGATGACCGCTTCAAGCGTTTGCGGCAGGCCATCGTCGAGCCTCTGCGCGGCATCAAGATCGGTTGCAACAAGCGCGTCGGCCAGCCCGATCGTGTGGCGCACGGCAAGACGTGGAGACGGGAGCATACTTGCGAGGAGCCGCGGAAGATCGAAACCCGAGAGATCCGGGGCCGTCGCCGTCGTCATGCCGAAAAGATTGAACTTCACGGCGTCGGCAGCGCTCAGCCCTGTCATCCGGCATACCGCGTCGATGATGGCGCGATCGATGAGCGCCAGTCCAAAGGAGGCGACAAGGCCGGGAAGATTGCGCTCGGCGCACGCACGGTGATGATCCGCCTCGACTGCCGCATGCAGGCCGTAGGGCGTGCCGGCACCCGCAGACAGCAACCCCTCGATTGCAAGCCGGAGTGCGGCGCGCAACTGATCGGTATTGTCGTCAGGCGTCAGCGCGGGGTTCTTGTCGAACCATTTCGGCATCATCATTTCGGCCGACCAGCCAGTGCCGGACCGGCCGCTCGGATCGATGACACCGACGCGAACGAAGACCTGCGGCGCCGCTTCGACCCTGGCCGCGCCGAAGCGGAAGGGAAACCTGAAGCGGACCGGCCGCTCAAATACTTCCGCTTCCGAAAGCCTGACCACAGGCGCATCGCTCATCACAGCACCTCAGCCAATGCCGTGGACAGCGAGGACCTGCCGCATGCGGCTTGTGGCCAACTCGGGATCGGCCAGTACGCGCGCTTTGTCGGCGAGCCGGAAGAGTTCGGCGAGATGCGGCAGAGATCGCGTCGACTGCTGGCCTCCGATCATGGTGAAATGATCCTGCAGGCTGTTCAGATAGGCGAGGAACACGACGCCGGTCTTGTAGAAGCGGGTCGGAGCCTTGAAGATGTGGCGCGAAAGGGGAACCGTCGGTTCGAGCAGATCGAAAAATTCGCGGTTCCTGTCCCGGCCGAGCGCTTCGAGGGCTGCAGAAGCGGCTGGCGCAATGGCGTCGAAAATGCCAAGAAGCGCGTCCGAGTGGCCCTGTTCATCGCCGGCTATCAATTCGGCATAGTTGAAGTCGTCGCCGGTGTACATGCGCACGCCTTTTGGCAACTGCCGGCGCATGGCCACCTCCTTCTCCTTGGAGAGAAGCGAGATTTTGATGCCGTCGACCTTAGCGGCATTGGCTTCGATGACCTGCAGGCAGGTCGACATGGCCTTGATATGCTCGGCGTCGCCCCAGTAGCCTTCCAGCGCCGGATCGAACATTTCGCCGAGCCAGTGGATGACCACCGGCTGCTTGACCTGGCGAAGGATGCGATCATAGACGCGGACGTAGTCGTCCGGTCCCTTGGCGGCCGCGGCAAGGGCGCGGCTCGCCATCAGGATGATGCGGCCGCCTGATGCTTCGATCGTTTCGATCTGCTCCTCGTAGGCCCTGATGATCGTATCGATGGTGACATCGGGGCCGGGCGTGAGGTGATCGGTACCGGCGCCGCAGGCAATCAGCGAATCCTTGCGACTTGCCGCCTCAGCGAGCGCCCGACGGATGAGTTCGCGCGCTTCCGGCCAGCCGAGGCCCATGCCGCGCTGCGCGGTATCCATGGCTTCGGCAACGCCGAGGCCGAGATCCCAGAGCCGGTGGCGGAAAGCCAGCGTCCGGTCCCAATCGATCGCCGGCGTCAACCACGGGTCGTTGTCTGCGAGGGGATCTGAAACGACATGCGCGGCGGCAAAGGCAATACGCGGAAAGTCCTTTGCCGAGCGCTTCTTCAATTCGATCGGTGTGCCGGTCAGCGTATAGGGTACGATACGGCCACCAAGGGGAAGGTTGATCGCGGTCACGGCTCAAAACTCCAGCGACGGCACGTCGAGCCAACGGCGTTCCGCCCAGGACTTCAGCCCGAGTTCGGCAAGCTGCACGCCCTTGGCGCCGGCTTCAAGCCCGTATGCCCATGGCGCATCTTCCGCCACATGGCGCAGGAACATTTCCCACTGAACCTTGAAGCCGTTGTCGAAGGCCTGCGTATCCGGCACTTCGTCCCAGGTCTTGTAGAAATCGATCGTCTGCGGCTGATCCGGATTCCAGACGGGCTTCGGCGTATTGACGCGGTGCTGAGTCCAGCATTTCGTCAGGCCGGCGACTGCCGATCCATGGGTTCCGTCGACCTGGAAGGTGACGAGATCGTCGCGGCGAACGCGGACGGCCCAGGACGAGTTGATGTGTGCGATCGCGCCGCCTTCAAGCTCGAATGTCGCATAGGCGGCGTCGTCCGTATCGCAGTTGTAGGGCTTGCCCTGCTCATCGATGCGCGTGCCGACATGGGTGGCGCCAAGACAGGACACTGCCTTCACCTCGCCGAAGAGGTTGTCGAGCACATAACGCCAGTGGCAAAGCATATCGAGAATGATGCCGCCGCCGTCCGCCTTGCGGTAATTCCAGGAGGGGCGCTGGGCCGGCACGCCCCAGTCGCCCTCGAAAACCCAATAGCCGAACTCGCCTCGCACGGAGAGTATCTTGCCGAAGAAGCCTGAATCCCGAAGCAAGGCCAGCTTGCGCAGGCCCGGCAGAAACAGCTTGTCCTGTACCACACCGTGCTTGAGACCGGACGCGCGCGCCTTCCGTGCAAGATCGACCGCGACCTTCAGATCATCCGAGATCGGCTTTTCGCAATAGACGTGCTTGCCGGCATCCAATGCCCGGGAAAGCAGCTCGGCGCGCATCAAGGTCGTACCGGCATCGAAGAAGATCTGATCATCCGGATTGGCCAGCGCCGCATCGAGATCCGTCGACCAGCGCTTGATGTCGTGCCGTTTCGCCAGCTCTTCCATCTTCGCGGCATTGCGCCCGACGATGATCGGATCGATTTCGAGCTTTTCGCCTGACTTCAACGTCAGTCCGCCCTGCTCCCGTATGGCCAAGATGGATCTTACGAGGTGCTGGTTGTAACCCATTCGGCCGGTAACGCCGTGCAGAATAATCCCTAGACGAGCCACGTTCTTTCTCCCTGTAAAGTCTCCGCAAGGCCGGAACGCGCCTCGGCGCATCTCCTCCCGGCCAGTAACTAAACGGTTACTTGATGACAGACGAAAAGTGCGCCTGTCAATAGCCAAAACCAAATTTCGGGCTTCAGGCCGTGATCGAGGCGAGCGTCACATGGACGATATGGCGTTCCCAGGCGTCGAGATTTGCCGGCTCGGCAAGGTCGCGCCCAAAGATCGTGGAGAGCGTGTACTGGTTTGAAAGATAGAAGTAACCGAGCGAGGCAATCGTCAGGTAGACGTTCAACGGATCAGCGCTTTCAATGAAGACACCGGTCTTCTTGCCTCGTTCCAGAATCTGCGCCAGTTCACCCAGTAGATGCGAATGCAACTCCTTCAGACGAATAGACTGACGCAGCCAGCGAGCCCGATGCAGGTTTTCGGTACCGAGGAGACTTAGAAACTCCGGATGCTTGAGAAAATAGCGCCAGGTGAACAGAGCAAGGTCGCCGATACCCTCTTCGGGGCTGCGATCGCCTATCTGCAGCGCGCGCTCGGCCGTTCGAATGCTGACATAGGCATCCTCCAGGACATGTAGATAAAGCTGCTCCTTGTCGCCGAAGTAGTGGTACAGCATGCGTTTGTTGGTGCCGGCGCGTTCGGCGATCGCGTCGACGCGCGCCCCGCCCATGCCGTTCTCGGCAAACTCTTTCGTCGCAGCTTCCAGGATTGCCGCACGCGTCCGTTCGGGGTCGCGTTGCAGCACCCGCTCGCGCGGGCGTCGCTTTGCCGTCTTCTTTTCCCCGCTTCCGCCGGCGCCTTCCATCGACTTCCCTTTCCAATGACCCCATTGCGCTCATAGTGCCATACGAGCGGATTTTAAAAAACAAATAGAGAAGAGCCCTTCTCATGAGCGCTTGACAGCGTCGGCGCTTGCCCATAACTTGTAACCAATTAGTTATTTGTTGCAAGAGAAACCAGCAAGGAGCGTGTGGAGGCGCTCCCCAAGGGAGGAGGAAACAGATGACACTACGCGTGAGCAGACGTAATTTCGTCGCGGGAGGAGCAACGCTTCTTTCGCTGTCAGTAATGGGTTCGAAGGCCGCCTTTGCCGCCGATACCCGCCTGCGGTTGTTGTGGTGGGGCTCGCAGCCGCGCGCCGATCGCACCAACAAGGTATCGCAGCTTTACCAGACCAAGAATGCAGGGACGTCGATCACCGGGGAATTTCTCGGCTGGAGCGACTATTGGCCCCGTCTCGCGACGCAGGTCGCGGGCCGCAATGCTCCTGACGTCATCCAGATGGATTACCGCTACATCGTCGAGTATGCACGACGCGGCGCCCTTGCACCGCTCGAATCCTACATGCCTTCCAAACTCAGCCTCGGAGATTTCGATCCGGCGCAGGTCGAAGGCGGCAGCGTCGACGGACACCTCTATGGCGTCAGCCTTGGTGCGAATGCCGCGGCTACTGTTCTGAACACGACGGCCTTCCAGGAAGCCGGTGTGGATCTGCCGACGCAGGCGACCACCTGGGAGGAGTTCGGGAAGATCGGCGCAGAGATCAGCAAGGCCGGAAAGCGAAAAGCATTCTTCGGCTTTGCAGACGGAAGCGGCAACGAACCGCTTCTCGAAAACTACCTGCGGCAGCGCGGCAAGGCCCTTTATACGTCCGATTCCAAAATCGCGTTCGGCGTCGATGACGCGTCGGAATGGTTCGACATGTGGAGCAAATTCCGCGAGGCGGGCGCCTGCGTTCCACCTGACGTGCAGGCGCTCTACAAGGATACGATCGACACCAGCCCGCTCACGCTTGGCAAGGCGGCCGCCGATTATGCGCACAGCAACCAGTTCGTCGGTTTCCAGGCTGTCAGCAAGGACAAGCTGGCGCTCACCAACTACATGCGCATCAAGCCGGACTCGAAGGGCGGGCACTACCGCAAGCCGTCGATGTTCTTCTCGGTCTCGGCGCAGTCGAAGGTGCTCGACCAGGCTGTCGACTATGTTAATTTCTTCGTGACCAACCCAGATGCCGCCCTCGCTCTCGACGTCGAACGTGGCATTCCGGAATCGAAGGCGATGCGCGATGTGGTGGCGGCCAAGCTCGATGCAACCGGCAAGATCCCGCTCGACTATGTGAGCGGGCTGGGCGACCTGGCGGGCAAGCTTCCGCCTCCGCCGCCGTCTGGTGCCGGTGAAGGTCAGGTGACACTTCGCACGATCGCCGAGCAGGTGGCCTTCGGTCAGCTTGCCGCAGCCGACGGCGGCAAGCAGCTTGTCGATGAGATTAGCCGGCTCCTCGCGCGAGGCTGATTTGGATGAGTGACGTGATGCGCACGACCGCCGCTGAGGCCGTTCAGAGCGGCAATGGTGCAATGGCCAAGGGGCGCTTCGGACGCCTTTGGGCAGCCAACGCACCAGGCTATCTCTTTCTCCTGCCGTGGCTGATCGGCTTTTTCGGGCTCACGCTCGGACCAGCCGTCATTTCGCTCTACCTCTCGTTCACCGACTTTGACATGATCAGGTCGCCCGAGTGGGTCGGAGCAGCGAACTACGTGCGCATCACCACCGCCGATCCTAAATTCGCCGCAGCGATGAAGGTGACGCTGACCTATGTGGTTCTATCGGTGCCCTTCAAGCTGACCTTCGCCCTTCTGGTGGCGATGGCGCTCAACAAGGGTGTTCGCGGCCTGCCGCTATACCGCGCAATCTTCTACCTGCCCTCGCTGCTGGGCGGCAGCGTCGCGATCGCTGTTCTGTGGCGTCAGCTCTTTGCCGGCGACGGCCTGGTCAATGCGGCGCTGGCACAGGTTGGCATTGAGGGGCCGAGCTGGATCTCGCATCCGAGCTACTCCATCTACACGCTCGTCGCGCTCAGCGTCTGGCAGTTCGGCTCGCCGATGATCATCTTCCTTGCCGGATTGCGCCAGATTCCGACCGATATGTATGAGGCCGCGAGCCTGGACGGCGCCTCGAAGTTCCGGCAGTTCTACAAGATCACCCTGCCGTTGCTGACGCCGGTCATCTTCTTCAATGCGGTGGTGCAGACGATCGATGCCTTCAAGGCGTTTACGCCCGCCTTCATCATCTCCGGCGGGACCGGCGGACCGATCAATTCGACGCTGTTTTACACGCTCTACCTCTATCAGGAGGCCTTCGGGAATTTCCGCATGGGCTACGCCTCGGCGCTTGCCTGGATCCTCGTGCTGATCATCGCGGTCTTCACGGCCTTCTCGTTTCTGACCTCGCGTTACTGGGTGCACTACGATGACTAACGGGATCACAACCGCCGTCTCGGCTCCACCATCCGACATCACCAAGCGCAGCCTTCCGGCTTCGGTCGTCGTGCACGCGCTCCTGATTTTCGGCTCGCTGCTGATGCTCTATCCGCTGCTGTGGATGGTCGCCGCATCGGTGCGGCCCGAAAACGAGATCTTTTCGTCTACGTCGCTCATACCGTCTTCGATCGACTTCTCGTCCTATCTGCGCGGCTGGGTCGGCCTCGATATCTCCTTTGGCCGGTTCTTCTGGAATTCGCTGGTCATCTCGGTGCTGACGGTGATCGGCAATGTCGTCGCCTGTTCGCTGGCGGCCTACGCCTTCGCCCGCCTTCGTTTTGCCGGTCGGAATTTCTGGTTCGCGATCATGCTCGGCACGCTGATGATCCCGTATCACGTGACGCTGATCCCGCAGTACGTGCTCTTCCTCAACCTCGGCTGGGTCAACACCATCCTGCCGCTGGTCATCCCGAAATTCCTGGCAAGCGACGCCTTTTTCATCTTCCTCATGGTGCAGTTCTTCCGCGGCATCCCGCGCGAACTGGACGAGGCCGCGATGATGGACGGCTGCAGCGCCTGGCGGATTTACTGGAAGATCATGCTGCCGCTGTCGCTGCCTGTTCTGGCGACGGCTGCCATCTTCTCCTTCATCTGGACCTGGGACGATTTCTTCGGGCCGCTGATCTACCTCAACGACATGAACACCTACACCATCCAGCTCGGTCTGCGCACGTTCGTCGACTCGACCAGCGCGTCGGACTGGGGTGGCCTGTTTGCCATGTCTACACTGACGCTGGTGCCGGTGTTCTTCTTCTTCCTGTTCTTCCAGCGCCTGCTGATCGATGGCATCGCCACGACAGGCATGAAACGCTGAAGGCGCAAACGGACATGAGTGACATGAGTATCAAGACAGTTGCGATCATCGGCTGCGGCATCGGGCGCTCCCACATCGTCGAGGGCTATCTGCCGCATCCCGACAAGTTCAAGGTTGTGACGCTTTGCGACCTCAACGAGGAACGCCTGAAGGAAGTCGGGGACGAGTTCGGCATCGAAAAACGCACCAAGTCCTTTGCCGACGTGCTTTCAGACGACCGCATCGACATCGTCGACATATGCACGCCGCCAGGCGTCCACCTGGAGCAGGTCGTGGCCGCGCTGGCATCCGGCAAGCATGTGATCTGCGAAAAACCGCTGACGGGTTCGCTTGCCGGCGTCGACCAGATCATGGCGGCGGAAAAGACCGCCAAGGGCGTTCTGATGCCGATCTTCCAGTATCGCTACGGCGACGGCGTCGAGAAGGCGAAGCGGATCATCGAGGCCGGTATTGCGGGCAAGCCCTATATGGGCTCGGTCGAGACCTTCTGGCTGCGGACCTCAGACTATTATTCGGTTCCGTGGCGTGGCAAATGGGCGACCGAGCTCGGCGGCGTGCTCGTCACCCACGCACTGCATCTGCACGATATGCTGCTGCACCTGATGGGGCCAGCCACCAAGGTCTTCGGCCGCGTCGCGACTCGCGTCAACGAGATAGAAGTCGAGGATTGCGCATCGGCCAGCCTGCTGATGGAGAGCGGTGCGTTGGTGTCGCTGTCGTGCACGCTCGGTTCGCAACAGGAAATCAGTCGCCTGCGGCTGCATTTCGAGAACGTGACATTCGAAAGCAATCACGAACCCTATTCGCCCGGCAGGGATCCGTGGAAGATCATTGCCGCAAATGACGCCGTGCAGGCGAGGATCGATGCTGTGATCGGCGATTGGAAGCCCGTTGCACCGCGCTTCACCACGCAGATGGAGCATTTTCACGCCTATCTGAGCGGCCGCGGGCCGTTGCCTGTAACCACGGCGGATGCGCGCCGCGCGCTGGAGCTGGTGACCGCAATCTACCAGTCGTCCGACAGCGGCAGTGAAGTCGTTCTGCCCGTCGGGCCAGACAGTTCAAAATACGCCGACTGGCGCGCAAGAACGAAGTAACGGACCAGGAGGGATTGGACGATGGCAACGAGCGTTGTTCTTCAGCAGGTCGAGAAGCGCTATGGCGCCCTGGACGTCATTCACGGCATCGATCTGAAGATCGACCCCGGCGAGTTCACGGTTTTCGTCGGGCCCTCGGGCTGCGGCAAGTCCACGCTGCTCAGAATGATCGCCGGCCTGGAAGAGATTACCGGCGGCGCCCTGCTGCTCGACAACGAGCGGATGAACGAGGTTGCGCCGGCCAAGCGCGGTATCGCCATGGTGTTCCAGTCCTATGCGCTCTACCCGCACATGTCGGTCTACAAGAACCTTGCCTTCGGCCTTGAAACCGCCGGTTACAAGAAGGCCGAAATACAGCCGAAGGTGAAGCGCGCCGCGGAGATCCTGCAGATCGAGAAGCTGCTGGAACGCAAGCCGAAGGCGCTTTCCGGCGGTCAGCGCCAGCGCGTCGCGATCGGCCGCGCCATCGTGCGCGAGCCGCGTATTTTTCTTTTCGACGAACCGCTGTCGAACCTCGATGCCGAACTGCGCGTACAGATGCGCGTCGAAATTTCCCGCCTGCACCGCAGCCTCGGCAATACGATGATCTACGTAACCCACGACCAGGTGGAAGCGATGACCATGGCCGACAAGATTGTCGTGCTGAACGCCGGCCGCATCGAGCAGGTCGGCGCCCCGCTCGATCTTTACAACAATCCGGCGAACCGTTTCGTGGCCGGTTTCATCGGCAGCCCGAAGATGAATTTCCTGCGGGCTCGTATCGAAGCGGTCGGCGAGGCGGAGACGACGATCAACGTCTGCGACAATTCGGTACGCCTGCCCCGCCGCGTCAAGGCGGAAGCGGGCCAGAGCGTGACCTTCGGCATCCGGCCGGAGCACCTGTCGGTTCTCGAAAGCCGCGGCATGACGCTGGCAACGGTGAACATCGACCTCGTCGAAAATCTCGGCGGCGCAACCATGCTCTACACCAAGACGCCTGACAATCAGCAGCTGACGATCGCGCTCGACGGACAGCAAAAGGTCGAGCGCKACGCCAACGTGAAGGCTTCCTTCGATCCAGCGCGGTGTCATATCTTCGACGCCTCAGGCGCCTCGATCTAGCACGCTTGACAGCTGCCCCCCTTCTGGCCATGATTTCAATAACATAGGCCGCGAGGGAAGAAGCGTGACGCCTGAAGATCGGATTCATGCGCTTGGCATCTGGAAGGGTCCGATCGAAATTGCGCCGATTGCGGGCGGCATCACCAACCGGAACTATCTCGTGCGCGATCGCGTCCGGCGCCATGTCGTCCGGCTTGGCGAAGATATCCCCATTCATCACATCAGCCGCCAGAACGAACTTGCCGCGAGCCTGGCCGCGCACGCCGCCGGCCTTTCTCCGGCCGTCCTTCATCACGCGCCGGGCGTTCTGGTGCTCGAATTCATCGAGGCGAGGGCGCTTTCGCCAGAGGACATGCAGTCTGCCGAGACGCTCTCGCGCGTCATTCCCTTGGTACGTGCCTGCCATCATGACATCGCGCGCCAGTTTCGAGGGCCGGCAGCAATTTTCTGGGTCTTTCACGTCATCCGCGACTATGCCGCCAATCTGGTGGCTGCCGGGAGCTCGTATCGCTCCTTGCTTCCCGATTTCCTGGAAAAGGCGGAAATGCTGGAAGGGGCCGGCGGACCCTTCCAGATTGCCTTCGGCCATAACGACATGCTCGCCGCCAACTTCCTCGACGACGGCAAGCGCCTGTGGCTGATCGACTGGGACTATGCCGGGTTCAACACGCCGCTTTTCGATCTCGGCGGCCTCGCCTCCAACAATGAACTTTCCGAAGACGCCGAGCGGTCGATGCTCCACGCCTACTATCAGACACCGCTGACGCCGGATCTGTGGCGTCGATATTCCGCGATGAAATGCGCTTCTCTGCTGCGCGAGACGCTCTGGAGCATGGTCTCGGAGATCCATTCCACCATCGACTTCGACTATGCCGGCTATACAGCCGAAAACCGCGTGCGTTTCGAGCGCGCCTACACAGCATTTGAACAGGACATCGTATGATGAAGGAATTGCCCAAGACCGCGAAGGCCGTTGTCATCGGTGGCGGCATCATCGGCTGCTCGACGGCCTATCATCTCGGCAAACTCGGCTGGACCGACACGGTGCTGCTCGAGCGCAAGAAGCTCACCTCGGGCACGACCTTCCATGCCGCCGGCCTCGTGGGCCAGCTGCGTACCAGCGCCAATATTACGCAGCTGCTCGGCTACTCCGTCGATCTCTACAAGCGGCTGGAGGCCGAAACCGGGCTTGGCACCGGGTGGAAGATGAACGGCGGCCTACGCCTTGCATGCAACGAGGAGCGCTGGACCGAGGTGAAGCGGCAAGCGACCACCGCCCAATCCTTTGGACTCGACATGCAGCTTCTGACGCCACAGGAAGCCCTCGGTCTCTGGCCGCTGATGACAATCGACGATCTCGTCGGCGCTGCCTTTCTACCGACCGACGGCCAGGCCAACCCTTCCGATATCACCCAGGCGCTGGCAAGAGGTGCGCGCATGGCTGGCGTCTCGATTTTCGAGGACACCGAGGTGATCGACCTTGAGATCGACAGAGGCAGGATCCGCGCAGTCATTACTGAGCATGGCCGCATCGAGTGCGAGCGGGTCGTCGTCTGTGCCGGTCAGTGGACGCGCGCATTTGCCGCCCGCTTCGGCGTCAACGTACCGCTCGTATCCGTCGAGCATCAGTACATCATCACCGAATCTTTCGGTGTTCCCTCCAACCTGCCGACGCTGCGCGATCCCGATAGGCTGACATATTACAAGGAAGAGGTCGGCGGCATCGTCATGGGAGGCTACGAGCCAAATCCTATCCCCTGGGCAAAGCAGGGGATCCCTGATGGCTTCCACTACACGCTGCTCGACAGCAATTTCGACCATTTCGAGCAGATCATGGAGCAGGCGCTCGGCCGCGTTCCGGCGCTCGAAACCGTCGGCGTCAAGCAGCTGTTGAACGGGCCGGAAAGCTTTACCCCCGATGGCAATTTCGTTCTTGGCGAAGCGCCGGAACTTCGGAACTTCTTCGTCGGCGCCGGCTTCAATGCGTTCGGCATCGCCTCGGGTGGGGGCGCCGGCATGGCGCTTGCCGAATGGGTCGCCAAGGGTGAGCCTCCTTATGATCTGTGGCCGGTCGACATCCGCCGTTTCGGGCGTCCGCATTTTGACACCGACTGGGTGCGCACCCGCACGCTCGAAGCATATGGCAAACATTACACGCTTGCCTTCCCCTTCGAGGAGCATTCGAGCGGCCGGCCCTGCCGCAAGTCGCCGCTCTACGATCGACTGAAGGCGCAGGGCGCCTGCTTCGGCGAAAAGCTCGGTTGGGAGCGGCCGAACTGGTTTGCCGATCTCTTTGCCAACGAGGAGCCGAGGGATTTCTACACCTATGGCCGCCAGAACTGGTTCGATGCCGTCGGCCGCGAGCACGCGGCCGTACGCGAGGCAGCCGTGATCTTCGACCAGACCTCCTTTGCCAAATTCGTGCTGAAGGGGCGCGACGCGGAGGCGGCTCTATCTTGGATCGCCTCCAACGACGTGGCGAAACCGCCAGGTTCGCTGATCTACACGCAGATGCTGAACGACAAGGGCGGCATCGAGTGCGACCTTACCTGCGCGCGCATTGCGGAGGACGAGTATTACATCGTCACGGGCACCGGCTTTGCGACACATGACTTCAATTGGATTGCACGCAACATTCCCGACAGCATGCATGCAGAGCTGGTCGATGTGACCTCGGCCTATTCGGTTCTAGCGCTGATGGGGCCAAACGCGCGTGCGGTGCTGGAACAAGTGACTGGAGACGACGTTTCAAACGCCGGCTTCCCGTTCGGCCGCGTCAGGACGATCGGCATAGCGGGCTGCCCGGTGCGGGCGTTGCGCATCACGTATGTCGGCGAACTTGGCTACGAGCTGCATGTGCCGGTCGAGTACGCGACAACTGTCTATGACGCGCTGATGGCGGCGGGCGGGGCATTTCAACTCGTCAATGCCGGCTACCGCGCGATCGAGAGCTGCCGCCTGGAAAAAGGTTATCGTGCCTGGGGCTCGGATATCGGCCCGGACCACACGCCTGTCGAGGCCGGGCTCGCCTGGGCCGTCAAGACGCGAAGGAACGTCACCTTCCGCGGTCGGGAGGCGGTCGAGCGGCAGTTGTCCGGCGGCGTCAAGAAGATGCTCGCCTGCTTCGTGCCCGATGATCCCGAGGTCGTCCTGCTCGGGCGCGAGACGATCTATCGCGACGGCAAACGGGTCGGTTGGCTCTCCAGCGGCGGCTTCGGCTACACGATCGGCAAGCCGATTGGCTACGGCTATGTGCGCAATCCGGATGGCGTGACGGAGGATTTCGTGCTTGCCGGACGGTACGAAATCGACGTTGCGAGGCAACGCGTCCCCTGCAACGTGTCGCTGAAGCCTCTCTACGACCCGGAGATGAGGCGTATCAAGGCGTAGAGACGGGACGGGGGAGACGTGTGTTCAGTTTTCTTGGACGTTGCCACTCGACCGCGACAGACACTCCACACTCCCTCATTCTCGCCCTTGTGGCGGGAATCCAGCCACGGCGCGTCTGCGCCGTGAATGAAGCTCTTGCTCATGAAAGTCTATTGTACCCATAGACTTGGGTACGCTGGATTCCTATGGCAAACACAGGAATGAGGGGGAAGTGGGCTTTTCGCCGTTCCGGTAGGTCAATGACCTGGGGTAAGTACCACCTGCCTGCTCTCACCTCAGATCAGCGGCAACTTGTTGTCCTGGATCAGCAGCTCCAGCTTGTTTGCCACATCCTCCGTCCAGCCGACGTTGCCAGCCAGCGCCGCCGGGAACAGACCGGGCAGACCGAAGAGGGCGGCCGAGACCGCTCCGCCGTTGCGCGGCACATCGACCAGGAGGGCTGCAATTTCGCCGGCCCGGGGATCGCGCAGCTCGTAGCGCTCGCCGTTCCGATCGATGCCCGTCGCATAGCGCATCCAGGCGGCGACAGCGATCGCATAGGTCTCCGCCTTGCCGCCGTGGGCGAGCGCTTCCGTTGCCGGTTCCAGCAGGCGCTGCGGCAGCTTCTGCGTGCCGTCCATGGCGATCTGGTAGGTACGATGAGCAATCGCCTTGTTGGAAAAGCGGGCTATCAATTCATCGGCATAGGCATCGAAATCGATGCCTGGCAGCGGATCGAGCGTGGCGGCGGCAGCGTTCATCTGGCGGCGCGCCAGCGCTGCCAGGCCAGCGTCGTCCATCACGTCGCGAATGAACTCATAGCCGCCTATGTATCCGAGATAGGCCAGAAGCGAATGCGCTCCGTTCAGCATGCGCAGCTTCATCTTTTCATAGGCCGAGACATCCTCGACCATAAGCGCCCCGGCCTTTTCCCATTGCGGCCGGCCATTTGCGAAATGGTCCTCGATGACCCACTGGGTAAAGGGTTCGGTCTCGATTGCCGCGAGGTCCTGCCTGCCCGTCAGGGTTTCGGCATCGCGATAGGTCGCTTCGGTGCTGGCCGGCGTGATGCGATCGACCATCGTCGAGGGGAACGGCACGTTCTGTTCTATCCATTGCCGCAGCTCAGGTTCGATGCGTTCGGCAAAATCGAGGACCAGACGTTTCAGAACCGCGCCGTTGCTCGGGAGGTTGTCGCAACTGAGTGGCGTGAACGGCGCAGTGCCCTTGGCGCGGCGGCGGGACAGCGCCTCTACCAGATAACCGATGACGCCGCGCGGCGCATGCGGGTTGGCAAGGTCGGCCACAACATCGGCGTGCTTGAGGTCGAGCCCGCCGTTTGCAGCGTCGAAGCCGTAGGCCTTTTCGGTGACGGTCAGGCTGACGATCCTGATCGCCGGATCCTCCAGCCTTTGCAGCAGCTCACCTGGATTGCGGGTCGCTACGTGCGCGCGCAGAATCGACCCGATGACCTCGGCCTTCGTGCCCGACGTATCGCGCACGAGCATGGTGTAGAGGCCGTTCTGTTCGCTCAGGTGATCGGCGACATCGGCGGTGCGCAGGCTCGCCACCTCGATCCCCCAATCGCCGCCCGCCGTGGCGAGCGCGGCATCGGTGAAGGGCGCGAAATGAGCGCGGAAGAAGGCACCTGGGCCGAGATGCAGGATGCCGGCTTTCAGCGCCTTGCGGTCATAACCGGGCAGCTTGGCGGTGGGTGCAAGGCCTGTCAGGTTCGTCAATCGTTGTGTCACAGCTTGTAGGCCTTCTTCACGTTGCCATAGGAGAGTTCGCCGGCGACAATCGCGGCATCCCTGCGGGAGATGCGGTGCTCCGCGGCAAGCTGTGCCAGGAAGCCGCAGACTTCGCGGCGCCAGACGTCGTGACGGGCAGGGATCGACAGCAGCGCGCGGGTATCGTCGTTGAAGCCAGCCAAATTCGCAAATCCCGCCGTTTCGACCACCTGATCGAGATAGCGGCGGATGCCGGCCGGGCTGTCGTGGAACCACCAGGGTGGGCCGATCATCAGACACGGCCAATGGCCGGCCATCGGTGCAAGTTCCCGGGCATAGGTCGACTCGTCGAGTGTGAAGAGCAGGATGCGCAGGCCCGGCGCATGGCCGTATTTCGACAGCAGCGCACCGAGACCGCCGGCCCAATCGGTGCGGGTCGGGATATCGGCACCCATGTTCGGGCCCCGCGTCTGGAAGAGTTCGCGGTCCGTATTGCGGCGCGCGCCGGCGTGGATCTGCATCGTCATGCCGTCTTCGGCAGACAGGCCGGCCATCTCCGTCAACATCTGCCCGCGGAAAAGTTCGGCGTCCTCGAGGCTTAGCGTTCCCGTGTGGGCCTTGTCGAGCAGACGCTGCCTATCGCCAAGCGGCAAGTCTGCCGTGAAGGCAGTCGGGACGCCGTGATCGGTCGCGGTAGCACCGTATTGGCGGAAATAGTCGCGGCGCTTGCGATGAGCATCGATCAGGCCGCCCCATGACGTTACATCGGAATTCGTCAGCTCGCCGAAGCGAACGAGATTGTCGCGGAAGCCGACCGCATCCGGATCGGTGACGCTATCGGGACGGTAGGTGGTGCGCACGCGTCCGATCCAGCCTTCCTCGGCCATCTTCTGGTGATGCACCAGCGGATCGAGCGCGCCTTCGGTAGTGGCGATCGTTTCGATACCGAAGCGCTTGTGCAGGGCACGCGGCCGGAATTCCGGCAGAACCAGCTGCGCGTTGATGTGGTCGTAGAGTGCATCGGCATTTTCAGACGTCAGCGGTTCGGTACAGCCAAGCACAGCCGACATAGCGTGATCGACCCAGAGGCTCGACGGCGTGCCGCGGAACAAATGATAGTTCGCGGCGAAGACGCGCCAGATCGCACGGCCCTCGGCGACCGGCTTGCCGTCGAGACGCAGCACCCCGAGATCGTCCAGCTGGACGCCGACGCTGTGCAGCATGCGAAACAGGTAGTGGTCGGGAATGACCAACAAGGACGCCGCATCCTCGAACGGCTTGTCGTTGGCAAACCACGAAGGTTCGGTATGTCCATGCGGACTTACGATCGGCAGAGCCCGCACGGTCTCGTAGAGATCGCGTGCAATGGTCCGCGTGGTCGGGTCGGCTGGAAAGAGCCGGTCCGGATGAAGAATGCCATTCCCAACATCCATCAGTATTCCTCCCTGAGGCATACCGCCCTACCGCACAACAAAAGACGCGGCAAGGGGTTTTAGTAACCAAACGGTTCACTTTGCGAATCGTTTTTCCGCTCTCTCGACATGGTTGACCTCATGGCCTATTTCCGCTTTTGAAGCGCACGCAGGAATGGCCGGTTGCGGCAAGGAGAATCCGATGTCCGACGAGACGAGCCGCGTAACACAACTCGAGGAAACCTTGTCCCACCAGGCGAAGGCCATTGAGGAGCTTTCCGATCAGCTGACGGAACAATGGAAGGTGGTCGAGCAGACGCGCGCGAAGCTTGACCGTTTGACGGAACGTTTTCTCTCGCTGGAGGAGCAGTCGCTGGAGGCGCCCGCCGCGACCCGCCCGCCGCACTACTGAACGACCGGTCTTGATCCGGGCGCCCGGCATCCCTATCATGAGGATGCGAGGACGACCTCCCCCGTATGGGCATAAACTCGGGACGACCCGACCTTTCCCATAAGGGGTTGTACATGCGATCTACGTCAGACCGTATTCGTCACGCGATAAGCTTCGAAATTATCGGCCTTGCCCTCATCACGCCGCTTGGCGCCTTGGCGTTCGGCATGCCGATGGCGGATATCGGGGTCGTCGGCGTGGCCAGCGCCACGATCGCGACCGGTTGGAACTATCTCTACAATCTCGGCTTCGACCACATCATGCAGCGCCTGACAGGCGGCACGCGGAAGACCGTCGCCATTCGTATCGCACATGCCGTTCTGTTCGAGGGGGGATTGCTTGTCGCGCTCCTGCCGCTGATTGCATGGTACCTCGGCGTCAGCCTGGTGCAGGCCTTCATGATGGACGTGTCCTTCGCCATTTTCTACCTGATCTACGCATTCGTCTTCAACTGGGCCTACGACCGGATCTTTCCATTGCCGGACTGGCAGCACGCAGCCGAAGCGCCGCAAGGCTACGAGCCCGCCCGTCCCACAGAGCACCAAAACGCGCTGCGGGACCGCCAATTCCGGCGATCCCACATCCATCTGTTCGGTCAAGACCTCACTATACTCAGACGTTACCCATGCAGAGATATTTCATCTCGAGGTAATCATCGGCGCCATGGCGCGAGCCTTCACGGCCAAGGCCTGACTGCTTGATGCCGCCGAAGGGCGCCGTTTCGGTGGACATCAGGCCGGTATTGATGCCGACCATGCCGTATTCCAGCGCTTCGGCGACCCGCCAGACCTTCTTCAGATCTCCGGCGAAGAAATAGGCCGCGAGGCCGAACTCGGTATCGTTTGCCTGCTGTATGACATCCTCGACGGTGTCAAAGCGGAAGAGCGGCGCGACCGGACCGAAGGTTTCCTCGCGTGCCACCTTCATGTCACGCGTGACACCGGTCAACACGGTCGGCGTGAAGAAGGTGCCGGCACTGTCGATACGCTTGCCGCCCGTCAGCACCTTCGCGCCCTTGGATACCGCGTCCTTGACGTGGTCTTCGACCTTGGCAAGACCCTGCTCGTCGATCAGCGGGCCGATCGTCACGCCTGACTTGAAGCCATCGCCGACCGACATGTCTTCGACCTTCACGGCGAGCTTGGCCGCGAAGGCGTCGTAGACGCCCGACTGGACATAGAGGCGGTTGGCGCAAACACAGGTCTGGCCGGCATTGCGGTATTTGGAGGCAAGCGCGCCTTCGACGGCGGCATCGAGGTCGGCATCGTCGAAAACGATGAACGGCGCGTTGCCGCCGAGTTCGAGGCTGATCTTCTTGATCTGGTCGGCGCACTGGCGCATCAGGATGCGGCCGACTTCCGTCGAGCCGGTGAAGCTGATCTTGCGGACCTTCTCGTTGCCGCAGAGCTCCTTGCCGATGCCGGGACCGTCTGCGCCGACGATGACGTTGAAGACACCAGCCGGGATGCCCGCCTGCTCCGCGAGAACCGCCAGCGCAATCGCCGAAAGAGGCGTTTGTTCGGCGGGCTTCGATACGACGGTGCAGCCGACGGCAATCGCCGGTGCTATCTTTCGCGTGATCATCGCAGCCGGGAAATTCCAGGGCGTGATCGTACCGACGACACCGACCGGCTGCTTGATGACGAGCATGCGCTTGTCGTTTGACGGCGCGGGAATGGTTTCGCCGTAGATCCGTTTTGCTTCTTCCGCATACCATTCGACGTAGGCCGCAGCATAGAGGATTTCGCCGCGAGCCTCCGCAAAGGGCTTGCCCATTTCTGCGGTCAAGATGGCGGCCAGCTCGTCGGCGTTCGCGACCATCAGGTCGAACCACTTGCGCAGAACGGTTGCGCGTTCCTTGGCGGGGCGGGCAGCCCAAGCCGGCTGTGCGGCGTGGGCAGCGTCGATCGCATCTCGGGTTTCGGCGGCACCCATATCGGGCAGCGATGCCAGCACTTCGCCGGTCGCCGGGTTCAAGACGTCGAAGGTGCCGGTCGCGCCACCCGCTGTCCAGACGCCGTTGATATAGCCGGCATCGCGCAGGAGCGGCGAGGAGAAGGGAACGTGTTTGGTCAGTGCGGTGGTAAATGCCATGTCATGTACTCCGAAGGCATTGATAGGCAGGGCGGCTCACTTGCCGGCGCTTGCTTCCAGGATCGAGGCTTCGAGAATGTCGAGCGCCTCGCCAAAGACGTTGTCCTGAATGGTGATCGGCGCGAGGAAGCGGATGACATTACCGTGGACTCCGCAGGTCAGGAGGATCAGGCCTTTTTCAAGCGCGATCAGGCGAACCTTGTTGGCGAATTCTGCGCTCGGCAGCTTCGTTGTCTTGTCGTTGAACTCGACGGCGTTCATGAAGCCCGGCCCGCGGATATCGACAATCTCCGGCGCCTTTTCGCGCAACGATTCCAGGCGTTGCTTGAGCCGGCTGCCGAGCTGGTTGGCGCGCCCGCAAAGATCCTCGTCCTTGATCACGTCGAGAACAGCGTGCGCCGCGGCGATGCCAAGCGGATTGCCGCCATAGGTGCCCCCGAGGCCACCCGGCCCCGGTGCGTCCATGACCTCTGCACGACCGGTCACGGCCGCGAGCGGGAAGCCACCGGCGAGGCTCTTGGCCATCGTCATCAGATCAGGCGCGACCTCGTGGTGATCCATAGCGAACATCTTGCCCGTGCGTGCGAAGCCGGTCTGGACCTCATCGGCAATGAGCAAGATGCCGTGCTGATCGCACAGTTCGCGCAGTGCCTTCAGGAAGGGGACAGGCGCTGAATAAAAACCACCCTCGCCCTGGACCGGCTCAATGATGATGGCTGCGACGCGCTGCGGATCGACATCTGCGGCAAACAGCTTCTTCAAAGCCGCGATCGACTGATCCGGGGTAACGCCGTGGAGTTCGACCGGGAACGGGACATGGAAGACGTCGCCGGGCATCGCGCCGAAGCCGACCTTGTAGGGTACGACCTTGCCGGTAAGCGCCATGCCCATGAATGTGCGGCCGTGGAAGCCGCCGCCGAAGGCGATGACGGCGGACCGGCCGGTCGCGGCACGCGCAATCTTCACGGCATTCTCGACAGCTTCCGCACCTGTCGTGACGAAGATCGTCTTCTTCTCGAAATTGCCGGGTGTTAGCGCATTCAGGCGCTCGGCCAGGTGAATATAGGTTTCATAGGGAACGACCTGGTGGCAGGTATGAGTGAAGCGATCGAGCTGGTCCTTGACCGCCGCAATCACGCGCGGATGACGATGACCGGTGTTGAGCACGGCGATACCGGCCGCAAAATCGATGTAGCGACGGCCTTCCTTGTCCCAGATCTCGGAGTTCTCAGCGCGATCGGCGTAGATCTGGGTGGTCATGCCAACGCCGCGCGAGATGGCGGCATTCTTCCGGTCTGTGAGGGTGGTCGCGGTCATCGTGCGCTCCTGTGTCGAAGGGGATTTCGAATTATCTTGCATAACTTCTGCAAGGAATGTAAAAAATTCCTACATTTTTCCTGCAAGAATGCAAGCGACATTTTCTGCTTCAAACCAGCGCGGTTTTCAGCGATGTTCCGGGACATCAGCAAGGCCGTCGACAGCCCCAAAGACAAACGAGATCAGGAACCATTGGCCTATGAGCAACGACGCGCCCGTGCGCTACAAGGTGGCCGAGGCCGCGAGACTGGCAGGCGTTTCCCCTTCCACCCTGCGCCTGTGGGAAAGCCAGGGCCTCGTCGTCCCCGGCCGTTCGGAAACCGGCCATAGGCAGTATAGCGCGGAGGATGTGGCAAGGCTTCAGCGGATTTCCTGGTATCGCGTCGAGCGCGGCCTCAACCCCGCAGCAATCCGCGAGGCGCTGGAAAGCGAAGAACCTTCGGACAGTTCCGAGGGGAGCGCAGTTTCGGATATCGGGCGCAGGCTACGCAGCCTTCGGCACGCGGCAGGCAAGACGCTGGAGCAGGTGGCCGGCGACATGGGCATCACCTCCTCCACGCTTTCAACGCTGGAACGAACCTCGCAAGGTGTCAGTTTCAAGACGCTGCATGATCTTGCGGAGTACTACGGCACGACCGTATCCCGCCTGTCGGGCGAGGAGCGCGACGACGCGGCCGCCGTCGTTCGCGCCGGCGAGTGGCGCGCGTGGCCGGAAACGACGCCGGGGGTAACCGTCCAGCTTCTTGCCGAAGGCCGCATCATGATGGACTGCCACCGGTTCGTTCTCGCACCCGGCGCCGCCAGCGAAGGCGCCTACCGCCACGATGGCGAAGAATTCATGCACATACTCTCCGGTCGCCTCGAGATCGTGCTCGATTCCGACCAGTTCTTCGATCTCGGACCGGGGGATTCGCTGTACTTCGAGAGCCGGCGCTACCACTCCTGGCGCAACCGGCATGACGGCGAAACGATCCTGATCTGGATCAACACGCCACCGACCTTCTGAGGCCTGTATTCGAAGGCCGAACTTGCGGGGTCGAAATCGGTATCGCGCAGCCGGCCTTTGCGTTATAGCCCACGACAGACATCTGGAAGAAAGACGAGACCGATGGCAGCCACCATACGTTACCACGAAGGCGATATTTCCGCGGCTGACGCCGCCCGCTACACCGGAGCGATCGCAATCGACACCGAGACGCTGGGCCTGGTGCCGCGCCGCGATCGCCTCTGCGTCGTCCAGCTTTCACCCGGCAACGGTTCGGCCGATGTGATCCGCATCGCCGCTGGACAAAAGGAGGCACCGAACCTCGTCGCGATGCTGGCCGACACATCGCGTCAGAAGATCTTCCACTACGGCCGGTTCGATATTGCCGTACTGTTCCACACCTTCGGCGTCACCTCACAGCCGGTTTTCTGCACCAAGATTGCCTCGCGCCTCTGCCGCACCTACACGGACCGGCACAGTCTCAAGGACAATCTCAAGGAAATGCTCGACGTCGACGTTTCCAAGGCGCAGCAGTCCTCGGACTGGGCGGCGGCAAAGCTGTCGCAGGCACAGCTTGAATATGCCGCTTCGGATGTCCTTTACCTGCATGCCCTGCGCGACAAGCTGACCGAGCGCCTCGTCCGCGATGGTCGCATCGAGCATGCAAACGCCTGCTTCGAATTCCTGCCGACGCGCGCCAAGCTCGACCTGCTCGGCTGGGACGAAGCAGACATCTTCGCGCACAGCTAGGATTGCTCCAAGTGGCATCGGACAATAGACCGGGCGCGCGGCTTGCCGAGCGAGGCTCATTAGCGATTCCTTAAGCAAATTTCACTAGGATGCTTATTAATTTTTATGCATTCGACGACGCGATGTAGCGCCACGCAGGCAGGACGAACTGCCAGGGAATGCTAAGGGCCGGATGAGCGCGGCTTGTAACCTGCTTCATCGCACTTTACGAAAGAAGGAGCATGCCATGTTGACTCCGGTTCGTGCAGCGTCAAATTCAAGTTTCTCGTCACAAGGACAGAGCACAGCTCTCAGTACAGATGGCGTAGTTCGGGGAGCGACCGCGGTCGCTCCGGTCAACCACGTTGAAAGTCCTGATCTCAATTCCGCGATTACGGCCAAGCTGAACATTCTTCTGCTCGCCGTTCGAGCCCGTATGGTTGAAGCCCTGCTCGATGTCATCAATGCTGCAGGCGACGCGCTCTCCCAGCCCCGCGGCGACGACGAGACCGAACTCGCTTTCGCCTCTCGCCTCGCAGACGCGATCCAGAAGCTGCCGGCGACCAAGATCGAGGCTGTCGAGCGAAAGCTTGCGACGCAGGGTCACAGTGTTCCGCTTCGTCTGCTCGCCGCTGCCTTAAAGAACCCGGCGGGACCAGAGGCGGCGCGCATCGCCGCCTACCTTGAAACCATGCGCTACAAGGACCGTGATCTGGCGGCGCGTGCGGTTGTTCGCTTGTATGGACAGAACGACGCTTCGCCGTTGCGGCAAGAACAGCGGCCCGAAATCAGCCTGCACCGGGAGAACCTTGCTACAGCGCCGCGAACGGCGCCCGCCGCGGCGCATAAAAATCACGTCGAGGAGCCTGCCAGAACCGTGAACGGTGCAGCGACTTATCTCGACACGGAGATCGCCGAACGGTCGGAGGTCCCGACTGAGGCGGCCAGTGATGTTCGCGAGATCGCCGCTGACAGGACGCCAGCAGCGACAAAGGCAAGCGGGGGAACACCAACGGAAGCGCCGAAGGCGGAGGGGCCACTTCAGCCGCCCGAAAACGAGACCTCGGTTGCGACCGCTGAGAGCGCAGACATCGCAACGAAAGCGGACGCACCGCAGCGTGCTGCCAAGGGCGATCCGATCATTCCGAAAAGCTGGGCGGGTATTCCGGCATCCCTGTCGGAAGACGCGACAGATCTGATTGTGGCGATCATTCGAGATCAGGAGACCGAGGTCCTGCTGGAGGCTTCCGACGTCGATCCCGCTGTCGAAATCGACGTCATTCTGGACGAGACACTGATCGGCGACATTCCCGAGGAGCTAAGGCGGGCACCCGAGCAGGCAACTCCGATGAGTGGCGCTGCCCGACAGCCATCGCCTCTTGCATCGCAGCCGCTGACCGACGCGGCCGGAGCAAGCGTGGCTGCGAACCGACACGTTGCGCCGGAGACGGAGGCGCCGCCCGTGCCTCAGCATACGATCGACGCGGCATACGCACCGGTATTGATGAAGATCGTCGAGGGCGTGCCCTATGCGATACAGCCCTACCAGTTTGCCAAGGACGAGGCGGAAGACGGCGGTTCGCGAGAGATGCATCGCGAGGACCACGACGGCGGCCCGCAGTCGGAAGGGCAGGAGGCGGACGGCCAACCCGACACAACTGAGGACGGCGAAACAGAGACGGCGGCGCAAGGCGAGCCAACCGCCCCTTCAGAGAGCGCCGACACACGCGCAGAAACGCCGCTGCTTCCCGCACCGCGTCTTGCCATGCCGCCGGTTGCCGAGGAAGCCTATACTCTCTATCGCCGCATGGCCGGCTGGGAATAAGCCAAGATCCGGCAATCGAACCACCGAACAGCAAAGAACCCGCCGGATCGCTCCGGCGGGTTCTTCAATTCTTCAAGCCTTGAGGCAGACGATTATTCGCCGCCGCGGTTCTTTAGAGCCGCGCCGAGGATGTCGCCGAGCGACGCGCCAGAGTCGGACGAACCGAACTGGGCAACGGCTTCCTTCTCTTCTGCGATTTCCAGAGCCTTGATGGACAGCATAACCTTGCGGTCCTTCTTGGAGAAGTTGGTGACGCGAGCGTCAAAAACCTGGCCAACCGAGAAGCGTTCCGGACGCTGATCGTCGCGATCGCGCGCGAGGTCTGCACGACGGATGAACGAGGTGATGTCTTCGTGGTTGACGAGCTTCACTTCGACGCCGCCGTCGTTGACCGCGAGAACTTCGCAGGAAACGACTGCATTCTTGCGCAGGTCGCCGGAAGCTGCTGCTTCGCCAACTGCATCCTTGCCGAGCTGCTTGATGCCGAGCGAGATGCGTTCCTTTTCGACGTCAACATCGAGAACGACAGCCTTGACGACGTCACCCTTGTTGAACTCTTCGATGACCTGTTCGCCCGGACGGTTCCAGTCGAGGTCGGAGAGATGCACCATGCCGTCAACATCGCCGTCGAGGCCGATGAACAGGCCGAATTCGGTCTTGTTCTTGACTTCGCCTTCGACTTCAGTGCCAGCCGGATGATTGCGAGCGAATGCCGCCCACGGATTTTCCAGCGTCTGCTTGAGGCCGAGCGAAATACGGCGCTTGGACGGATCGACTTCGAGAACGACGACTTCGACTTCCTGGCTCGTGGACAGGATCTTGCCGGGGTGTACGTTCTTCTTGGTCCAGGACATTTCCGAGATGTGGATCAGGCCTTCGATGCCCGGCTCCAGCTCGACGAACGCACCGTAGTCGGTGATGTTCGTGACAGTACCGGAAATCTTCTTGCCTTCCGGATACTTGGCCTGGATGCCATCCCACGGATCCGACTCGAGCTGCTTCATGCCGAGCGAGATGCGGTGGGTTTCCTGGTTGATGCGGATAATCTGAACCTTGACCTGCTGGCCAATGGACAGGATTTCCGACGGATGGTTCACACGGCGCCATGCCATGTCGGTGACGTGCAGCAGGCCGTCGATGCCACCGAGGTCAACGAACGCACCATAATCGGTGATGTTCTTGACGACGCCGTCAACAACCTGGCCTTCTTCGAGGTTCTGAACGATTTCAGAACGCTGCTCGGCACGGGATTCTTCCAGAACCGTACGACGCGATACGACGATGTTGCCGCGACGCTTGTCCATCTTGAGGATTTCGAAGGGCTGCGGGTTGTGCATCAGCGGTGTAACGTCGCGGATCGGGCGGATGTCGACCTGCGAACGCGGCAGGAAGGCAATCGCACCGTCGAGGTCGACCGTGAAGCCGCCCTTGACCTGGTTGAAGATGACGCCTTCAACGCGCTCACCAGCTTCGAACTTGGCTTCGAGCTTGACCCAGCTTTCTTCGCGGCGAGCCTTCTCGCGCGACAGAACTGCTTCGCCGAGAGCGTTTTCGATACGCTCAACGTAAACTTCGACTTCGTCGCCGACCTTGAGCGTGCCGTCCTTGGCCTTGGCGCCGAATTCCTTGAGTAGGATGCGACCTTCGACCTTCAGGCCGACGTCGACAACGGCAGAGTCCTTCTCGATTGCCGTGACGATACCCTTGGTGACATAGCCTTCGGCCAGATCGTTCTTGGCAAAGGATTCTTCGAGAAGGGCCGCGAAATCTTCGCGAGAGGGAGTAGCTACTGACATGAAATCTCCTGCGTATCCGAATCTGGACACGTATGCGCCGGTTGGTTCGTGTTGAATGAGCCTGAACCCAGTCCGCCCTCTCTTCGAAGGCAATCCGGCGCTTGGACGGAATTTCAGGCTTGTCTTTCTAAGCGACCCAGGCAAGGCTTGGGCATATCGCTCGAATTCATGCATATCGGCTCAAGGCGACGTCGATGATCGATTTCGCAGCTTGAAACGCGGCCTCTATACTCATTTCCGACGTATCTAGCAAGTGCGCGTCTTCCGCTGGTTTCAAAGGGCTGTCGGCCCGTCCCATGTCGCGCTCGTCACGCCGCCTGACGTCGTCGAAAATCGCCTCGAAATCGGCTGCCGTGCCCTTGGCGACAATCTCGTCGTAGCGACGCTTCGCACGCACCCGCGGCGAGGCCGTCACATAGAGCTTCACCGGTGCGTCCGGGCAGACCACGGTCCCGATATCGCGGCCGTCGAGCACGGTACCCGGCTGCTTTTCGGAAAACCGCCGCTGCGCCTCGACCAGAGCCCGCCGAACCGCGGGCATCACGGCAATCTTGGACGCGGCTTCGCCGATCGCATGCTTGGACAGGATATCGCGATCCAGGCCGCCGAGTTCAACCTCGCGCGCCATCTTTTCGGCGATAGCCTCGTCGTCCAGCGGCTGGCCCGCATCGAGCAGTGCCTTGGCCGTAGCGCGATAGGTCAGGCCGGTGTCCAAGTGATGGAAACCATACGCGCCTGCAACGAGGCGCGACAGCGTGCCTTTGCCGGCCGCCGCCGGACCGTCGATGGCGATGGTGAAACTGCTGGAGCTCATCAATGTACTCATTCCGTCGTCAATCCGCCGTAGCGGCGGACAAGGTCAATCATCTCAGCGCGATCCGACGACTCGCCGAGGCCCGCCGCAACGCCCTCGCGGTCGGCAACCGGCCGGTTCTGGCTTACTTTCCATTTGCCTTCGATCGAGGCGATCTCAATTTCGATGCCAATGATGCCTTTCATCTGCGCGCGGATGAAATCATCAGGTGCATCGCCGACGGCCCACGGCTTCTCGCGGGCTCCCTCCTGCTGACGGGTGAGCGCGCCGATCTGCGCTAGCAGCCAATCGGCATCGTCGATGACGCGTGCTGCGCCCCGCGCCTGTACGATCGCGTAGTTCCAGGTCGGCACGACCTTGCCGGTCTCCTGCTTCGTCTTGTACCAGGATGGCGTCACATAGGCGTCAGTGCCTTGGAAGACCGCCAGCACCTCGGCACCAGCCTGGATATCGTGCCATTGCGCATTGGGCCTAGCGACATGAAGACGCAACGTTCCCTTGGTGCCCGCATCCGGATCCAGATGGAACGGCACCGAATTTGCGACCAGCCCGGATTGTCCCGCCGTGATCAGCAGACCAAGGGGATGGGCGCGAATGAGGGCGTGCTGAACGGCAATATCGTCTTCGCGGAAATGCGGGGGTTGGTACATCTGCGGGGGCCTGTCCAAAACACCCGGCGCTCTGCCGGTTTTCCGTTGCAAACAAACAATATCGAGCTCACTAACATAAACGTCAGCGTCGGTCATCCGGTCCTTGTTCCACGCGGACGGGGGACGCGTGAACTTTAGCTTTGACATGGAAGGCTGCAACGATTATGGGGACCGGCTTATAAATTCCGAATAGAACGCCGGTTTTAACGGCATTTGCCGAATTTAGCATTCGGCCATTCTCACGAGGCTTACAGTGGCGAAAGCGGAACTTGGAACCAAGCGTACCGATCCGGAAACCGGCAAACGATTCTACGACCTGAACCGGGATCCGATCGTTTCTCCATATTCAGGCAAATCCTACCCCCTCTCCTACTTCGAGGAAACCTCGGCTGCTGCAGCCGCGGAGGCTGCACAGGACGAAGAAGAGGTGGCGGAAGTCGATACCGAAAGCACGGAAGTCGAACTGGTATCGCTCGAGGATGCAGATGAAGCCGCATCCGGCGACGACATACCCGACATCGGCGATGACGACGTTGAAATCGAAGGCGATGACGACGACGACACCTTCCTTGAAGCTGATGAAGACGACGATGACGACGACATGAGCGACATCATCGGCGTGACGGGCGACGAAGACGAAGTCTGATCGATTAAGTATCGGCCCGGACGAGAAAAATTCGCCGGGCCTATTTTTTTGGGCTTGCTATCTCCGAAAACCGGAAGTAATAAGCCGCCACTCCGCGAGGCGAACAACCTCGCGAAGCATCCCAGGACCGGCCACAAACCGGACCGCCTTGATGGGGCTATAGCTCAGCTGGGAGAGCGCTTGCATGGCATGCAAGAGGTCAGCGGTTCGATCCCGCTTAGCTCCACCAAATTCCCCTCATTCGATGCATTGCTGTTTTTCCAATAGGATACAGCAGGCAGCTCTTTCGCTGAGTACCCCACGAAAGTACCCATACCGCGTACCCACCGCGTTCCATCCCAGCAAGACTTCACAGCGCATATAGCCGTGTGAGTGCTCCCTGCTTCGCGAGGAACCTCCTTGAATTCGACCTCCAGCAGTTAGTGTCCTGCTTTTGTCCCATCAGGTTGGCTAAGGGTTCACCTCAGTTCCGCGTATGCCGCAAACAGCCCCAGCGGCACGCTGATCACCTTCGAGAAGGCCGACGTCGATTGTGACAAAGTGACCGCTACCGGCGTCCAGCTGGGATTTGTTAAGCCGTCCGGTGAAACTCTGAATATCGGCGAGAGCAGGCTTCGGAGTCCTCGCCCCGGGAGATCATAGTGAACGCGCGGCAATGAGCGCCGTGACCATTCCAACAACGAGACCGATCGCACCAACGAGCCACAAACAGATATTTTGCAGCCGCCGCTCACGCGCACTCTGCATCTGATGACGCAATTCCAGCAAGTGTCTTTTGTATTCCCGGCTCTCTAGTTCAAATTGTTGAATGGCCGTCGCCACCATGCCTTCGCCTCCACGTTCCAGAGCCCGCACGAAATATTCGGGCCCGTTCTTGAGAATTGGAGATCTGGAGATGAGGTCGATGCGCTGGTTCATGCCAAGCAGAAACTCCGCGATGTGGGCTAGATCTTCGCCGTCCTGGGCTACTTCCTGGGATTTCTCGAACTGCTCGAATGCAAGCTCGACGCCTTTGCGAACGACCGTCACTTCCGCAGAGATGTGCGCGCCTAAACGTTCAACGGTATGACGCAAATCGTGGAATGCCTCGACCGCTTCATCGGCATTGTTGTCGCGGTCGGTCGCGGCGCCTTGGCACTCGTTGTCGGTCATCTATCTCCCCTATCGCTCGAATTCATTGCCTCGCTCACGCTCGAGCTTTTGCTCCAGGTGACGGGCAGTACTCCAATGATCCTGGTGCTGATCGAGTCGGACATCGCTGGCGCGGTTCCGGATAATGGTTGCGACGGCGGGATTGCGACCGATCTCGCGTGTCAAAAGGCGCATCTCGTTTTCAATCTTTTCCCATGCAGCATCGTTGCGTCCAGCGGCAAGTTCGTGACGCTGCGCCTGCAGCGATTGCCATTGATTGATCAGTCGACCCGCCCAGGCGTGAGGATCTGCTCGCAGTGACTGTTCCCGCGCCATGCCTGCAATGACTTCAACCACACGCTCTCGCCCAAATTGCTCGATCATGGCACGTTGCGCGCCCGCGTCGTGCTGAACCGCAGACATCATCAGGGACCGCGACCCAGGCTGCGCTTTTTCGAGTTCTGCCCCGGCTGCCTGCAGCTCTGCCTTCTGGCTCGGGAGCATCGGCGATCCCATATCCTGCGATCTCATCGCTGACCTGAATGCTCGCGCGTAACGATCGACAGCCTGCTCTAAGGATGGCGACATCGCCAACGCTTCGAACGCAGGCCTCTGTTGCTCTCGCCGGGCGTTTGAGGGCTGGTTTGTCCTGCTCAACTTGAGGCCCGAGAACGCTCCGCGCCGGCTGATACCGTTGCCTTGCTCACCCTCAAATCGGATTTCTCGATCGTCGGTTCGTCTCGGTTGCTCATCTATGCCCCGCCGTCCAGCGAAGTCGTTGACATAATCGAGTGTTGTCTCCTTCACCCCTGAGCGACTGAGTTTGCTTTGCAATTGCGCGTAAGCCATGGCGTCGCCATCCTTGACCTCCCAGCGGTTCCGTTGAGCTTCCCTGCCATCGGGTAGACGGATGGTTTCACTTCCCCGAAACTCTAGCCCGATCGTTGCACCGACAACCGGCGCAGCGCTCGCTATTGCTCGTTCGAGATCGACGCCCCAGACGGTGTGTCGCTGCCCCGTTCCTGACTCCAACGTCACGTAGTAGCTACCGCGCTTGCTTGGATCGTGTTGATAGGGCGCCTTGCCATGCTCGATCAGTCTGCCGGACCGACGGTCACCGAACTCCTCATGGCTTGCGTATAGCACGGCGCCTTCGCGGTGGCGGGTCATGGCCACGTAGGTCAGGTGGCGATCCATAGTCGGCGAAGCAAGCACGAAGCTTCGATCAACCGTCGCTCCTTGCGTCTTGTGGATAGTTGTCGCGTAGCCATGGTCGATCGCGTTGTACTGCGGCGTCCAGAAATCGACACGACCAGTGCCGTCACGTCCCTTCGCCCGACCATCGAGTCGGACCCGCAGCCAATTGGTATGCGCCGCCAACACGGTTCCAAGCATACCGTTCTTGACGCCAAGCTCACGGTCATTCTGCAGGAATAAGACGCGATCCCCTGATGCAAAGGTTCGCGGACCGTCCTTGGTTTCAAACAGCGCCTCTCCACCTATTTCGCTCTGGCCGTCCTCGCCCTTGGCAAGCGCACCGAGTTCCTGAAGTCTGGAGCGGATATCTGCATTCAAGGCGCGGACGTCGGCGCGGCGGTGCGCCATAACAATGCGCGTGCCACCGGGGCGCTCATCCCTATCAGAAAAATAGTCTGCAACGACCATGCTACGTGTCGCCTCGCGACTGTCGGCAAGCTTGATGGCGCCATGGCTTGCATAAGCGTCAAGTCCGTCGATCGTCTTGTGCGTGGCAAATGCAACCGAGGCGGCGCGCTGCCACGGCTCCCGTTGGCGGCGAATATCCGACAATCCGGCAAAGCCGATACGCTCGGCAATCGCACGAAACGGCGCACCGGCACCTATGGCCTGTAACTGCTCGTGATCACCGACGAGTACGATTTTCGAACCGGATGTTTCCGCTACCGCGACAAAGCGTGCAAGCTGCCGGCTGCCCACCATGCCCGCCTCGTCGATGACGAGGACATCTTTTCGGCCGAGCATACCGTTATCGTTCTTCCAGCCGAATTCCCAGGACGCGAGTGTGCGACTTCGGATACCCGATGACTCCTCCAGCCCTTCGGCCGCTTTCCCTGACAGGGCAGCGCCATGGACCGTGTAACCTTGTCCTTCCCAGGCTTGACGGGCCGCGGCCAGCATCGTGCTTTTGCCGGCTCCTGCGAACCCCACGACAGCTGAAATCTGCTCCGGACCGGTGATGTGATGGATCGCGCCACGCTGCTCATCCGACAGGCGCGCGGCACGTTCCGGTGACGTTAGCCCCTCACCCGCCCTTTCAACACTGGCCGAGCGCGATCCTGCGGCTGCACGCAGGGCCAGATCCTGGTCGCTAATCGCCCGATCGACATGTCGCCGATCGACGCCGTAACGCAGACGTTTGGACATCTTCTGCGCATATCCTGCCATCGCCGCTTCGACGTCGATCATCTCCCGCGTCGAATAACGCGCAAGTTCCGGCCCATCGGACCCGTTCGTCCTCTCCGGCTGCAATGTCACCAAGGCCGGGGACGCCATGATCCTGGCGAAGGCGTTCTGGAATGTCTGCGCGTCGTCATTGACGTAGCGATGTAATATGCGTGCAATGTCGCGGCGGTCAAAGACGCTCTTTTCCTGGGTGATCAGGTCCAGGACCTGCTCCGGCTCATTGCGGATTCGCTCGGCGTTTCGAAGGGCTGCAGCCTCATCTATACGCGATCGCGATACATCGCCCCCTTGGCGTTCGATCTCCGTTGCATGCACGCCGACATGCTGGGTAGGCTCGATCTCCAGGCCACGCTCCTGGTGCGAGCGATGATCCACTCTTGTATCCAACCCGGCACGGGCCAGATGCATGTTGGTCATCTGTTCGAACGACCGCCGGATCTCACGCAATTGCACCGTCGATGTTGCAAGCCCGGCTGCCGATAGCTCCTTGTTGGCACGCTCCATATCCGTCTTGGCGCCCAGCCCGGCAGGTCCGACCATGCGCGTTGTCATCATCATATGCGCGTGATGATTGCGGATGTCGCTCGCCCGGTGCGGCTCGTGGATCGCAAAGTCGACGGCGGTCCGATAGCGATCAGCCAGTGCTTGCGCAAACGCACGTGTCAGGGCCAACCGCTCTTCCGCCGACAATTCATGCGGCAAAGCAATTTCGAATTCCCGCGCAACGCGGGCGTCCTTGCGGCTTTCGGCGGCCTCTGCCGCATTCCACAATACCGATCGGTCTCTCGCCCACTCCGCCGACAGACCGTCGGGCAGAACAATCTCCGTCTGCGTAATCCCTGCTTTGTGCCGAAAATCATGCACCAAGCCATCACGCTGATTTTCAAGTTTCGTGCCGGACCGATACGCCGCAGCAGCCACGGCACTGCGGCCGCTGCCACGCGTTATAGGCTTCACACTCAAATGATAGATCGCCATCGATCATATCCTTAGCCGGGCCACGCTTGCCGAGCGCTGGGTTGCGCAGCAACCCGTAAGTGCGCCCTTAGGCAAACCAAAACAGTTCAGCGTTTCGACACAGAAACACGGTTTAGCACCTAAGTATATGCGATGATAGGTTGTATCGCTATCCAATTTCGTCCATGATGCAAGGGGTACAAAATGTTTTACTGAAGCAGACGGCATGTGAAGATGCAGCTGGATTTTGAACTGCAAGAGGTTCCCGGCAGACCGTCTCGAATTCACATTCCGTCCATAAGATCGGAGAAAGCGATATGGCGCGGAAATCGATAGAGGAACGGCTTGCCCAACTGGATGCGCAGAAGAAAAATCTCCAGGCAAGACTGAGCAAGCAGGAACGTGCAGAAGACACCCGCCGAAAGATCCTTCTCGGCACACTCGTCATGGAACATCTCGATCGTGGCGAGGACGAATTCGCGAAGAGCTTGCGGGGCTGGCTACGCCGCGCCCTGCCCGAATTCCTCAACCACGATCGCGACCGCAATCTGTTCACGGCGGTCCTCGATCCTGCCCAAATCGAGCCTGCGGTGCATCAGCAGCAAGCGAGGCCCACATGACAAGGCTATGGATGACCTGGCTCGCTTTCAAGGCCATGATGTTGCTTGCAGCACGTGATCCGATCTGGGCGCTGCTGGCGATCATCGGCGCGCCGTTTCGTCTTGCACGCCACCTATCTGTTTTCGGCGTTCTCTACATCGTCGTGTTTTTTGTCATCACCTTTGCCTGGCAGGGAGTGATGCAATCTTTCGGCATTGTCATCGGCGATAGACTCTGGGTCGTCGGCAACGTGGTATTCGATGCCTTCTGGCTTGTCGTTCTGTTCTACCTTGTGAGCGCCCCGATGATCGCCCGCTTTGGCGTGATAGTGGGCGATACACATGGTTCAGCGCGATTTGCCAGCAGCAAGGAGACGAGTTCGCTGACGCGGCCAGGCGGCGGCCTGCTGCTCGGTCGGGACACGAAGAAAGGCAAGCTTCTCCGCTATGATGGACCTGCGCATCTGCTGACCATGGCGCCGACACGATCGGGCAAGGGCGTCGGCACGATCATTCCGAACCTGCTCGATGCCGATCGTTCGATCATCTGCATCGATCCCAAAGGCGAGAACACCCGCATTGCGTCGCGTGCGCGCGAGCGCTTCGGACCGGTGCATGTGCTCGACCCGTTTGGTGTCACGCGGCATCCGACCAGCAGCTATAATCCACTCGACGCACTCGATCCTGATGGCATCGATCTTATCGATGATGCGAACAGTCTTTCTGATGCGTTGGTGTTCGATGAACCTGGCCAAGCTGGCGAGGCACATTGGAACGAAGAGGCAAAAGCGCTGATTGGCGGATTGATTCTTCACATCGTCAGCACGCAGCCACGCAGCACCCGCAATCTTTCGATGCTCCGAAGTGATTTGACGCTCGCGGCTGACGACTTTAGCGCTCTGCTGAAGACGATGCAGGCAAGCCCGGCGGCAAACGGTCTTGTTGCCCGCGCGGCCAACCGACATCTGGCCAAGTCCGATCGGGAGGCGGCGGGCGTGCTATCGGCCGCCCAACGTCACACGCACTTCCTCGACAGCCCCCGTATCACCGCTGTTCTTGCCCGCTCTGGGTTTCGGTTCTCACATTTGAAGTCGCGCTCAGTGACGGTGTTCCTTGTTCTGCCTCCCGACAGGCTTGGACCTTATGCGCGGTGGCTACGGCTGCTGGTAACACAAAGCCTGTCGGATCTTGCGCGGACGCAGGGCACACCCCCTGCCCCGGTTCTTTACTTGCTCGACGAATTCGCCGCACTGGGTTACCTCGCACCGGTCGAACGCGCGATGGGTTTTATGGCCGGCTATGGCGTGCAACTGTGGCCGATCCTGCAGGATATCCACCAGTTGCGCGCCACCTATGGGCGACGCGCCGGCACGTTCCTCTCCAACGCCGGCGTGCTCCAAGTCTTTGGTGTAAACGACCATGAAAGCGCACGTTTGATATCCGACCTGTTGGGACAGGAGACGGTCGCCTTTCGAACAATGGCACTCGCCTTGGACGCCGAGCAATCCGGGATCTCTTACAGCGAACAGCGCACCGCGCGTGCCCTTCTAACACCCGACGAAGTGCGCAACCTGCCCGCTGAAACGGAGCTTTTGTTTCTCGCAGGTCGCCGACCAATCATCGGCAGAAAGCTGCGCTATTATGCCGACCGCGAGTTCGCAAATTCCTATGATGCCGCCTGAGGTCAGATTCAATGAAACAGACGCGTGTGAGAATCGGACGAAGAGTAGTACCGGCACCGAGACGGCAGCTTCTTTTCGCTGTCCCGTCACTTGCGCTTTCTCTGTGCCCGGTAGAGAATCCGGCTATTGCCTATCATAAATTTCTGACCGACAAGGTGCCTAAGAATTGATCCTCAC